>CAJAHV010000103.1 GCA_903939555.1 uncultured Alphaproteobacteria bacterium
CAATCAAGAAAAATGCAACAGAAAAGTTGAATTTATTGACGCGCAGAGAGCGAGAAGTCCTTGATGGGCTATCAGATGGTCTTCAGAATAAAATAATAGCATCAAATTTAAATTTAAGCGTCAGAACGATTGAGATGTTTCGTTCTACTATAATGGAAAAACTTCAAGTAAAAAATGCCACTGAGGCAGTAAAAGTATTATTAAATGCTGAGAGGCTTTCACAATAATGGTTTCAATAAAATAGAATCGGTAATTTTTATGCTAAAATTAATTATCAAATTTTTTGTAGATAAAAAATTTGATAAAAAAATGGAAACTGTTAGCTCGCACGATCACATGGAAGTTGTAAAATTAAACTACCGATTAAGAATTTTGATTTTTATTTCAGCGGCAGCATTGCCGTGGTTTTTACTGTTATATTTTTTCTCATAATGAGGTAATTAAGATGCAAGACGATCGCATAAACCATGAATACGCACTGAAAAATTTGGCGTCCAATCTCTTGCATCAGATATTCCGCGATGGTTCTTTTGATGTCCCGAAATGCATTGAGATTGCCAATATGCTAAAAAATTGGGAAGTTGTGAAACCAAAACCTGTTGTTTATGAAGAATATCAGGAAAACTCCACCATCCCTCCAGTGGACATACTCAAGCATTATCTTGATCTGCCAAGTCGTGGTATTGCGCGGGTTTTGCATCTATTGATGAATAATGCAGGTCGCTGGCATAATATGAATGATATCGCTGTAAATCTTGGACTTTCTCCGAGAAGCGTAAGGGTTCTTATTTCGGTTCTTCGGAAACACCTCAGAATCATTGGGCTTGAAGACGTAATAAATACTGAATACCGCGTTGGTTACAGTGTGAATCATCAAGGCGTCGTCAGAGTTGTGGAAAAAGTTGCTTCATTGAAGAACGTGGCAGATACAAATTGATCCGTATTGCCGGTGCCGGACGTGGTTTCGGCCGATTTCAGGGTAGAGTTTGTGCCTGTGGTTATCGGTCGGACCCGTTCGACTTGCCGGTGCCGCTGGCAAACTGGTGCGGCAGAATCTGCAACGACCAATGGCCGACGATGCGCTGTCATGAGCGCAATAACCAGGCTGTCGACATAAGATTTTTGCTGCGAAATCGCCACCCGATGTTCATGAAAATGAAGCTTTGCCGGTATCGGACAGGCTGGCCAGTTTGGCAGCGTGACAAACAAAATCTGACGCGGCACGATGTATCGGCGCCGCTTGTGGCGTCAACCCAGGGGAAGACACGCGATGTTCTCGCATATCATGGTCGGCACCAACGATCTCGACCGCGCCAAGAAATTTTATGATGCGCTGCTTGCCACCCTAGGTGCTGGGCCGGCGATGGTCGATGGACACCGCATTTTTTACATGACTCCGACGGGTATTTTCTCCGTATCGAAGCCGATCAACGGTGAACCGGCGACCTTTGCCAATGGCGCGACGGTGGGTTTTGCAGCGGCCTCGCCCGAACAGGCTGATGCGTGGCATGCGGCCGGTGTTGCGAATGGCGGCACGACTTGTGAAGACCTGCCGGGCGTACGTACCGGCGGCATGGGTAGCCTCTATCTCGCCTACCTGCGCGATCCCGATGGCAACAAGCTGTGTGCACTGCATCGCATGTAATCAGGCCAGATCGAGGCCCAGCGCGCGCGACAAATCGTCGAGCGCCTGGGCTTCGCTCACGACCTTGATCGCCTTCATGCCAAGCGCGGCGGCCGGTTTGCAGTTGATGCCCAGGTCGTCGAGATAAACGCAGGCCGCCGGAGCAACTCCGATGGTGGTGCACATCAACTGGTAAATGCGCGGGTCGGGCTTCCTGATTCCGGCTTTGGAACTTTCGATGACATGGTCGAAGCGTGCCAGGATCGCGGCGACAGCCGCGGTCTTGACCGGATCGCGTGTCATGCCGGCGCCGTCGCCGACGCGGGCATTGTTCGTGATGCAGCCCAGTTTCAACCCGGCAGCGCGGCACGTATCGAGCGCCGCCACCATGCGCGGCCGAACATCGCCGGCAAGCAGGCCAAGCACTTCGGCACCACGAATATCGTAGCCGAGCATTGCGGCTTCGGCAGCAAAGGCCACATCGAATCCATCGGCATCAAGCTCGTCGCGCTCCAGCCGCGCCCAGGCATTGCGGTCGGGTTCGATACTGTTGATGCGGCGGATGATATCGGCCGGCAAGCCGCGTTCCGCCTCATGACGATTGAAGGCATCGAAAGGCGATGACGTGATGACGCCGCCGAAATCCCACAATACTGCCGCGATCGTCATGCGTGCTCGCTCCCGTCGTTCAGGGTCGCTTCGCTACGCGGCAAAGCGTCGCTGCGCCAGCCTTGTCCCAACAAAATTGGAGTAGAGCAATATTTGCACCGCAACAAGCCTTGCACATAATAAGCACAGATACTATCTGCATGGACATGACAGACAATGTTGCTGCCCTTGTTGCCGATACCTCGCGGTTCTTGCGTCGGCGGTTCGATGCGCGCGCTCGTCGAATTGGCGTCAGCCGTGCGCAGTGGCAGGTGCTGTTCGCGCTTTCCCGGAATGAAGGCATTAACCAGGCCGGGCTAGCGGAGGCGCTGGACGTCGAAACCATTACCGTTGGCCGCATGGTCGACAGGCTGGCTGATGCCGGGCTTGTTGAACGTCACGCCGACCCGACCGATCGCCGGGCCTGGCGCCTGCACCTCACGGACCGTGCACACCCCATTCTGGAGGAACTGCGCGCTGTAGGTGAAATCGTGATGGATGAGGCACTGGCAGGATTTACGCTTGCAGAAATCGAGGCAATGGGGGCGTTGCTGATGCGGCTGCGCGCCAATTTGTCGCCGCGCGGCGAGGCCGATACGGCGCCGTCCCGCAGTGCCGCCGATGCCGTGGCCGCTACCCAAATGATGGGTCACCGCTGATGCACGCCATAATTGATCGCGATTACCTCACCAAGGCCACACCTCGGCAATGGCTGCGTCCTGTACTGATGATCGCCGGGCCACTGCTTGTTGCTGCCATCGGTTTGTATCTCTGGATCGGTTCGGGCGACAGCGTCAGCACCGACAATGCCTATATCCAGCAGGATAAGGTGTCGATCAGCACCGACGTCAACGGCCGTGTTGCCGAGGTGCTGGTCGCTGAAAGTCAGGCGGTCAAGCGCGGCGACGTGCTGATCCGCGTCGCACCCCTGCCATTCCAGATCGCGCTCGACCAGGCCAATGCCGCGGTTGCCGAAGCACGCTTGCAGGTCGCCGGGCTGCGCGAGGGCACCATCGGCAAGGAAGCCGATGTTGTGGGCAAGCGAGAGGCGGTGGCTTTTGCCCGCATCGACCTGCAACGCCAACAGGATTTGTTGAAGGACGGGTTCACCACCCGTGCCCGCTTGCAGCTGGCCGAACATGCGCTCAGCCAGGCAGAAAGTGACCTTGCCGGCGCGCTTTCGGCGGCCGCCAGCGCTCGGACCGCAGCCAGCACCACCCCGGGCACCCATCCGCTCATTCTCGCCGCCTTGGCGCAGCGTGACCGGGCGGCGCTCGACTTGGCACGGACCGTGGTGCGGGCGCCTGCCGATGGTATCGCCAGCCAGACCGAAAAGGTACAGGTTGGCCAGATCATAATTGCCGGCGTGCCGACATTGTCGATTGTCATCAGCAAGCGCCGTTATGTCGAGGCCAATTTCAAGGAAACCGACCTTGAAAGGATGCGCATCGGCCAACCGGCGACGGTGAGCCTTGATGCTTTTCCGTCGCAACCGTTGACGGGGCATGTCGAAAGTATCGGCGCCGGCACGGGCAGCGAGTTTTCGGTGCTTCCGGCGCAGAATGCCACTGGTAATTGGGTAAAGGTCGTCCAGCGCGTGCCGGTACGCATCGCCATCGACAGAGCCGAAGTGCCGCTTATTTCCGGGCTGTCGGCTACGGTTAAGATCCAGATCAAGCGCTGACCATGGCCAGCGCCAGCCTTGCGGCCGCCCCCGAAGAAGGGGCGGCAAACCGCCTTGCTATCACGGCGGTGGTCATCCTCGCATCGTTCATGACGGTGCTTGATTCGACCATCGCCAATGTCGCGCTGCCGTTCATGCAGCCGGGTCTGGGCGCCGCGTCCGACACGATAGCCTGGGTGCTTACCAGCTATATCGTCGCCACGGCGATCGCGACGCCGCTGACCGGCTGGCTGGCCGAAAAGATCGGGCGGCGGCAATTGTTCCTGTGGTCGGTGGCGGGCTTTGTCGCGGCGTCGATGCTGTGCGGGCTGGCGCAGACGCTGGGCCAAATGGTGGTGTTTCGCATGTTGCAGGGCGCCTGCGGGGCCTTTATCGCGCCGCTGGCGCAGGCCTTCATCCTCGATGTCTGGCCGCGTGCCCGCCATGGTCAGGCGATGGCGATGTGGGGTGTGGGGATCATGGTAGGGCCAATTCTGGGGCCGGTCTTCGGCGGTTACCTCACCGAAAACTTCGATTGGCGCTGGGTATTCTTCATCAACCTGCCATTCGGCGTGCTGGCGTTGCTGGCCGGGATGGCGATCCTGCCCAATCTGCGTGCCAACCCGCGACGATTTGACTTCCTGGGCTTCGGCTTGCTGGCGCTCGGCGTCGCGGCGTTGCAGCTCTGTCTTGATCGCGGCCAACAACTCGACTGGTTCGCCAGTTGGGAGGTGCGTGTCGAAGCCGGGCTTGCAGCGGCTGCGCTCTGGGCCTTTGCCATCCATGTCGCCACCGCGCGGACGAGCACGATTCTGGACCGCCGCATGCTCGCCGACCGCAACATGGTGACCGGCATGGGCTTTGCCGCGCTTATCGGCGTGCTCATGATCTCCACCACCGCGCTGCTGCCGACTATGCTGGAAAAACTGTTCGGCTATCCGGCTATGACGACGGGTTTCATAATGGCGCCGCGTGGTGCCGGCATCATGTTCTCGATGGTCGTCGTCGGGCGGTTGAACAGCAAGGTCGATCCCCGGTTGCTGATGGTGATTGGCCTGACCATGGTGTGTGTTTCGTTGTACGCGATGAGCCAGTTTTCGCCGCAGATGGACAGTCGTCCACTGATCATCACCGGACTGATGCAGGGGGCTGGCATGGGGCTGGTGTTCATCCCGCTAAACACAATCGCCTTTGCCACCCTGCCGGCCGATCTGCGGACCGATGCGGCGGGCTTTTTTCAGCTGCTGCGCAATCTGGGCGGGTCGATCGGGGTCAGCATGTCGGTCGGGGTGCTGGCGCGCCAGATGCAGGTATCGCACGCTGATATCGGTGGCGCGCTGACCCCCTTTGCGACACCCTGGGCCGATGGCGGTGTCGCCTCGGTTATGGGCAGCAGCGGCGAGATGGTGACCGCGATGATCGACGGCGCAGTCAATGCCCAAGCCGCGATGATTGCCTATATCGATGTATTCTACATGCTGTTCTGGGTGACGGTGGCAATGATGCCGCTGGTTTTGCTCCTCAAAAAGCCTGTCGGGTCACCGCCGGCCGCCGAAATGATGACGGATTGAAGCGACAGGTTGCCTAAAACGGCAACGACCGTCACAACGGGGCTATGAATCTCGCCCGATTTCCTCGCCGCCGTTACACTCATGGCTTCACGCCGATCGAGGCGATGCCGCGCCTGTCCGCCGCACTCGGGGGGCCGCAATTGTTCATCAAGCGCGATGACCTGCTCGGGTTGGCGGCGGGGGGAAACAAGACCCGCAAGCTGGAGTTCCTTGTTGCTGATGCTCTGGCGCAGGGCGCCGATACGCTGATTACCGTCGGAGCGCCGCAATCCAATCATTGTCGGCTGACACTGGCCGCCGCCGCCAAGGAAGGGCTGGCCTGCCGGTTGATCATCGAGGAGCGCGTGGCCGGCACTTTCAGCACCGAAGCGCTTGGCAACAATCTGTTGTTCGACCTGATGGGCGCCGCCAACATCCGTGTTGTGCCCCTGGGCAGCGATCTTGCTGCCGAAATGGACAAGGATGCGGCGGCAGTGCGCGCCGCAGGTGGCAAGCCTTACACGATCGTTGGCGGCGGCTCCAATCCGCTCGGCGCGCTGGGCTATGCCGCTTGTGCCGCTGAAATCGTGACGCAGGCGTTCGACATGGGTGTGCCGTTCGATCGTATCGTGGTGGCCAGCGGCAGCGCCGGTACCCATGCGGGCATCCTTGCCGGCCTCGCGGCGCTCAACGCCGGCATCCCGGTCATCGGCATCAATGTCCGCCGCCAGCGCGCCGAGCAGGAAGGCAATGTCCACAAGTTGGCATTAGCCACGTCGGCGCTGCTGGGCACCCCGGCGCCGACACGCGAAGATGTCGTCGCGCTCGATGACTGGGTCGGCCCTGGCTATTCACTGCCCACCGCCGACATGGTGGCGGCGGTGCGCTTGCTGGCGGCGAGCGAGGGCATCCTGCTCGATCCGGTCTATTCGGGCAAGGCGATGGCCGGGCTGATCGGGCTGGTGCGCAGCGGGCAGTTCGCTCCCGATGAACGGCTGTTGTTCATCCATACCGGTGGCAGCCCGTCGCTGCACGCTTATGCGCATGACCTGCGCGATCCGGCGCTCAACAACGCGTGACCGAGTGGCGTCCGATCGGCGTCATCGGCGGTATGGGGCCGGCAGCGACGGCGGATTTCCTGGCACGTCTCGTCGTGGGCGTTGGGGCAGCGCGTGACAGCGACCACCCGCGCGTGTTCATCGACAGCAACCCGTGTGTGCCCGACCGTAATGCAGCGCGCAGCGGGCAGGGGCCGTCACCCGGTCCAGCGCTGGCTGCCATGGCGCGGGGGCTGGTGGCGCAGGGAGCCGAGATCCTCGTCATGCCATGCAATGCCGCGCATGGTTGGGCCGATGCTGTCATCGCCGCCACGCCGGCACGTTTTGTCAGCATGGTCGATGCGGCGGTCGCAGCGGCAGTCGTTGCAGTGGCGGCGGCACGCGCGCGTCAGGTCGGCATCATTGCCGTTGGCGCGACGCTCGATGCGCGTCTCTATCATGATCGGTTGGCGACGGAGGGCATTGCCGTGATCGAGTGCGACCGGCGGGTGGTGCAGCCGCTCGTAGCTGCCATCAAGGCGGGGGACACAGGGCCGATCGTGTGTGCGGCGCTGGCGGCAGAGGCGGCGCGATTGGCCGCGTGCGGTGCTGGCGCGGTTATCGCGGCCTGCACCGAAGTGCCTCTGGTGCTGCGCGCCGCCGATGTGCCGGTGCCGTTCATTGATGCGACGGCGGCGCTGGTAAAGGCAACGCTGGCGGCGGCGCGGCACAACCCGGGCTTGGGCGCGGTGTAGAATCCCTCGCTGGGGTTTTGCAGCATATCTGCGATGATGGCGGCTTGAATTCCAATCCTGGGGCAGAATGATCGTGACGATGCGCTTTTCCAGCTGGCTTGCCGCGGCCATCCTGATGCTTGCAACCTTGGTATCGCCGGCAGCGGCGACCCCGGCCGATTTTGCCGGCACCTGGCGGGTCACATTGGCGCTGCCCGGTGGGGCGCTGCCCTTCGGACTGGAGGTCAAGGCCCGGGGAGACAAGGTTTCAGCGGTGCTGCTCAACCCGCCGGAACGCGTGCCGGCGGAAACCGTTTCGGTCGATGGCGATGTGCTGACGCTTGGCTTTCCGTCCTATGGCGCCAGACTGGTGTTGCGCCGCGCTGGCGACGTGTTGGCGGGGGAAGCCAATATGCTGCGTAGTTCCGGTCCGGTGACGCTGGCGGCGACCGGCACGCGCGGCACCTGGCGCTTTGTCGAAACCGCAGTGAAGCCGGTGGCTGATCTTAGCGGTCGCTGGCAATTGCGTTTTGGCGCGCAAGGGCAGAAGGGCGAAGCAGTGTTCCGCCAATCGGGTAGCCGCATCACTGGTGCCATCCAATTGCCCAGCGGCGATTTTCGCTATCTCGCTGGCGATGTCTCGGGCAACCGGCTCATGCTGTCGACCTTTGATGGCAATGCCGCGACGCTGTGGACCGCCACGATTGGTGGCGGCACGCTGGCCGGCGCGCAGTTCACCGCCACTGGCAGCAAGACCGGCACGGCGTGGACGGCAATGCGCGCGCCGAAAGAAAAGATGGACGCCGTGACGGTCGAAAAGGCCAACACCAAGCGTTTCCAATTCCGCTTCCCCGACAGCAAGGGCCAGATGGTTTCGCTGTCCGATCCGCGCTTTCGTGGCAAGGTCGTGGTGGTGACGCTGGGCGGTGCCTGGTGCCCGAACTGCCATGATGAAGCTCGCTTCTTGGGGCCCTATGCCGACGCCCACAAGGCGGCAGGGCTGGAAGTCGTCGCGCTCCACTTCGAATATGGCACCGACACGGTGCGCAACAACGCGCTGATGGACAGCTATGCCCGGCGCTACAAGCTCAGCTATCCGCTGTTGTTGGCGGGTGAGCCGACGCCGGAAAGCACGGCGGCAGCGCTGCCCGGGGTCGGGCCGGTCAAGGTTTACCCCACAACCTTGTTCATCGGGCGCGACGGCAGCTTGCGCGAAGTCCATGTCGGCTGGGCCGGCCCGGCGATGGCCGCACAGAATGCCCGGGCCAAGCGTGAATTCGATGCGCTGGTAACGAAACTGCTGCGCGAAAAGGCCTGATCGCGCCGGTATCGGGTGCGGGCTGGCAGGCGGACAAATGCTGATTCCACCCTATCGCGACACAGTGATTGGCCATATCAGGCGGGCAGCAACCGCAGGAAACGCCGTTCCATGAAGACCATCGCCGCCGTGCTCGATGCCAGCCATGCAGTGCAGCCCTTTGCCGAAACCCGGCCGCTGCGGTTGGCGGAACTCGATCTCGCGGCACCGGGGCCGCGCGAGCTGCTGGTGCGCATCGAAGCTGCCGGCCTGTGCCATTCCGATTTGTCTGTGGTCAATGGAGACCGGGTGCGCCCGGTGCCCATGGCGCTCGGCCATGAAGCCTGTGCGACGGTGCTGGCGACGGGTGCCGACAGTCGCTTTGCGGTGGGTGACCGCGTCGTCCTGGCCTTCCTGCCAGCGTGCGGGCATTGTGTGCAATGCGTGTCGGGCGAAGGCTGGCTGTGCGCCAATGGCGCCGCCGCCAATGGCCGCGGCGAATTGCTCGGTGGCGGCCGGCGCCTGTCGGAATGCGGCCATCCGGTGCACCATCATCTCGGGCTGTCGGCCTTTGCCGGCCACGCCGTCATCGATGAACGCTCGGCGGTAAAAATCGACAGCGATGTGCCCGCCGAAATCGCTGCGCTCTTTGGCTGCGCGGTGTTGACCGGAGTCGGCGCCGTGTTCAATTCGGCGGTGGTGCGGCCGGGGGAAAGCGTTGCGGTCTGGGGCTTGGGCGGCGTCGGGCTGGCGGCGCTGCTCGGCGCGATAGCAGCGGGGGCCGAACCTGTAATCGCCATCGATCCGGTGCCCGAAAAGCGCGCGCTGGCACTCGAACTGGGGGCCCGCGCCGCGGTGCATCCCGATGATGCCGAAGTGACGATCAAGGCGATCACCGGCACCGGTACCATAGTCGCCATCGAAAGCGTCGGATCGGGCAAGGTGCTGGCGGAAGCCTATCGCCTGACCGCGCGCGGCGGCCGCACCGTGACGGTCGGCCTGCCCAACCCGGCAGAACCGCTGACCATCCCGGCGATCAGCCTGGTTGCCGATGCCAAGACGCTGCTGGGCAGTTATATGGGTGCCGCCATCCCGGCGCGCGATGTGCCGCGCTACATAGCGCTGTGGCGTGCCGGCCGCTTGCCCGTCGAACGGCTGCTGTCGGGCACAAGGCCGATGGCGGAGATCAACGCAGCGCTCGATGATCTCGCGTCGGGGGCGGCGATCCGGCAGATATTGATCCCGGCGTGATGGCGCTCGCCGGCGGGCTTGCCGGGCTGATCATCGGGAGCTTCATCGCGGCGCTGACCTGGCGCTGGCCGCTGGGGCGCAGCATCGCCCATGGGCGATCGGCATGCGATTCTTGCGGTCATCTGCTGGGACCGCTCGAACTGGTGCCGGTGCTCAGTCTGTTATGGTTGCGCGGCCGCTGCCGGCATTGCGGGGTCTCCATCGCGCCGCGAAATCTGTGGATCGAAATCGCGTCCGGCGGCATCGGTGCGCTGGCACTGGGGCTGCATCCTGGGGCGATCGGCGTGTCGGGCGCGCTGTTCGGCTGGGGCTTGCTGGCGCTGTCAGTGCTCGATGCTGAACATTACTGGCTGCCCGACCGGCTGACCCTGCCGCTGCTGGCGCTGGGGCTGGCCGCCGGCCTCTGGCTCGCGCCTTCTCTGGCCGATCGCGTCATCGGCGGGACGGTCGGTTTTGCCGGCCTGGCGCTGGTGGGCAGCGGCTACCAGCTCGCCACCGGCCGCACCGGGCTGGGCGGCGGCGACCCGAAACTGTTCGCCGCCATCGGGGCCTGGCTCGGCTGGTTTCCGCTCGCATTCGTGCTTTTGCTTGCGGCACTGCTCGGTCTGGCGCTGGCGCTAGCCGACCGGCTCCGCGGGCGGGCGGTCGGGCGGCACAGCCGATTGGCGTTCGGGGCTTTGCTGGCGGTGGCGGCCTGGCCGTTCTGGCTGCTACAATTGGGCGTCGAAACTGCCATAGTGCAGGCGCCATGACCGATCTTGCCCGTTTTGAAGGCGCCCAGCGCCTGCCGACCCGTGCGGCCGAACTGTTCATTCGGCGGGATTTCCTGACCGCCGCCGACTGTGCGGCGCTGATCGAGCGGATCGACGCGCGGCGGCGGCCGTCGGGACTTGCCGATCATGATGGCGATGCGGGCTTTCGCACCAGCGAGACCTGCGATCTTGATGATGCCGACCCCTTTGTCGCGGGCGTCACGGCGCGGCTGGCGGCTTATGCCGGGCTCGATGTCGCCCATGCCGAGCCTTTGCAGGGCCAGCGCTATGCCGTGGGGCAGGAATTCAAGGCGCATACCGATTATTTCGAGCCGTCTGGTGTCGATTATGAACGCTACTGCGCGGTCGCCGGGCAACGCAGTTGGACACTGATGGTCTATCTCAACGTTCCCGGTGCCGGCGGTGCAACGCGTTTCAAGCGGCTCGATAAGACTTTCCAGCCCGAAACCGGCAAATTGCTGGCCTGGAACAACCGCAATGCCGACGGCAGCCCCAATGCAATGACATTGCACCATGGCATGCCGGTGCGGGCCGGGACCAAATACATTATCACCAGCTGGTTCCGCGACCGGCCTTGGCCGCGCTGAGGAGCCGACAGAAAAATCCGCTGAGCGCCGCAAAAAAACCCCGCATGACCGGGTCATGCGGGGCGCTTGTGCGTCGAAGCTGCAGCGGGTCAGAACTTGGCGCTGACGCCTAGATTGAAGCTGCGGCCCAGAACATAGGTGTTGTTGTCGATGCGCGAGGCGTTGAGCGTCTGGAATTCCTGATACTTGGTGTTGGTCAGGTTGCGCGCCTCAAGCTTGGCCTCCAGCGTGAACTTGCCGATAGTGAAGCCCTGCCGTATGACGAGATCGAGCCGCAGGCCGGGCTTTTCAACCAGATCGGGCTGGCCATTGGGGCCACGCTGGGTGGACCGGTTGCTGGCATAGTTGATCAGCAGCGTCTGTTCCGAAAGGCTGTCCTGGTCCTGGAAACCGATTTGCAAGTTGGCGACATGGTCGGACTGGCCGGTCAGCGGTTGGCCATCGCGGAACAGATCGGAAGCCGGGCGGACTTCACCAGAGAAAGGGAAAATGGTGGTATCGCCGGCCTTCACGTTGATGCGCGAGTCGCTGTAGGTATAATTGACGTTGACCAGCAGCCGGCGGCTGGCGAGGAACGCCGCTTCCGAGATTGCATCGAGCGGGAAGTATTTCTGGATTTCGGCCTCGAAGCCATAAAGCCGCGCCTTGGGGGCATTGGCAAAAGTGGTGTTGAAGGTGCCGCCGACGTTGAACGCCACCGTCTCGATCGGGTTGGTGATGTCCTTGTAAAAACCGCCGAGCGTGATGCGCTGGTCACGCCCGAAATAATATTCGTAGCGGGCTTCCAGATTGGTCAACTGACTGTCGATCAGGAATTGGTTGCCGAACGAGGTGCGGTCGGTGTCTGTATCGAAAAAAGTCTGCGGCGCGAGTTCGCGAAACTGCGGGCGGGCGATGGTCTTGGAGGCCGAGAATCGCGCCTGCATGTCTTCGGCGAAATTCCAGGTGAGCGTGCCACCCGGCAGGAAATAGTCGTTGTTGAGTTCGGTACGGATCGTTTGGTCGACGTTGACGCCGAAGACATCGATCGGGTTGATGAACTCCTTGGCGGTTTCGTAGCGCACACCAGCGGTGAATTGCACGCCGTCGAAAGGCTCGATTTCGAACTGGCCATAACCGGCATGGATGGTCAGACCGGCATTGTAGATTGGTGCCGTCGTCGAAACCGTGTTGAGGATAAGCCCATAAGAATAGACGTTGAAGTCTGACAGCAGAAAGTCCGGGCGTTCCTGGGTCACTGCTGTCGGCAGTGCGCCATTGACGTTGTAGCGATAGTCGAAGCGGTTCGATGAGCGCTTGCTGTCGGTATAGGCATAGCCTGCTGTCACGCGGATCGGGAACGGTCCACCCTCGAACTTGTAGCCAAGGTCGGCGCCGGCACCATAGACATTTTCGTTCAGCCGGCTGAACGCCACGGTGCTGGCCTGGCCTGGGCTGCGCAGATCGTTGACGAAGTCCTTGGCGACGCTGCTGAACGCATAATTATTGTTGCGTTCATAAGGCGCCAGCCGCTTCGAATTGGCATAGGTAGCGCGAACATCAAGGCTGAGATTGTCGAACTTGAATTCACCGACGGCCTGAGTGTCGAGTAACTGGCGCTGGAAGGTGCCCGAAAAGCTGCGGTTGAGCAGCACATCGCCGCCGACATTGGTATCATCGATGCCCGATTGGATGCGGGCTTCCTTGATGGTGTCGTTGAGGTAGATGTTGGTCAGCCGGATCTTGTGTTCGCCGAATTCGGCGCCGATGCCTACCAGCGCATTGATGACGACGCGGTTTTCGGTGGAAACAAAGCGGAAATCCTGGTCTGGACGCAGGATCGGCGTGCCGGCGGGGCCGATGGCTTCGCCGTTCGACAGTTGCTGGGTGCCGGCTTTGGTCTGCCAGTCGGTGCTCCAACCGGCGGCGGCGATGATACCGAAGCGGGTGTCGCCGACGTCCCAGGCCTTGCCGGCGGAGAAATTGATTCCCCAGTTGACCGGCATGTCGTTGTTGGCCTGGATCAGGTTGGTTTCCGAATTGGTCAGGCTGGCAGCGATATCCTGTATCTGGCGCTGGGTGTAATTCGGCCCGACAGCGAGGATCTTGCCCTGTGACTGCGAGGCGGCCAGCCCCTTGGGCAGTGCCAACCGATCGTCGACAAAGCCGAAGATGCTCTTGCTGCTGCCCTGGAAGACATAGCCGAGTTGACCGGTAGTTGCGGTGTTGCCACCAATGCTGCCACCGATTTCGATGAAGGGTTCGTCGGGCACGGCGCGGGTGGTCAGGTTGATGACGCCGCCGCCGAATTCACCGGGGAAATTGGCCGAATAGCTTTTCTGCACGACCGATGATGCCAGAACACTGGTCGGGAACAGATCGAGCGGTACGACGCGGCGCAGCGGATCGGGCGACGGGATCGGCAGGCCGTTGAGCAGTGCGAGCGAATAGCGTTCACCGAGGCCGCGGACGTAGACGAATTTGCCGCCGACAACCGAAAGCCCGGTGACACGCTGCAGAGCGCCGGCGATATCGCCTTCACCGGTGCGGGCGATATCGCCCTGGGTGAGCACCGAGGCGACTTCACGGCTGGCGCGGATGGTGTTGGGAATACGCGTGCCGATGACGACGATTTCACCGCTGCTGCCGCCAGGCGCGGAAATTTCGACTTCTTCCTCCACGGGCGGGGCTTCGGCCGGGGCCGGAGCGCTGGCTGCGGGTTCTGTCGCTGGCGCCGCTTGGGCGAACACCGCAGGGCCACCGAGCATGGTGGTAATGAGCAGGATATTGCCCAGCTTGGTCTTGAACTTCATGGCAAAGGCCCCTTGTCTCGCGTGTCGTGAACCCTGGCGTCGCCGGGGGACACAAGGCCGGGGTGGCAATGGCGCCACCCCGGCTTTCGCGGTTTTAGCTGCCGGTGTTGGCTGGTGCCGTCAGGCACGAGGTGGCGCCGGTGCCGACGCCGCAGGTCCAGCCGGTGTACCAGGTGTCGGTGGCGTTGCGGAACGCACCGACATAGCTGGCGGCATCGAAGAAGCTGTTGATCGTGCTGGGGTTGAAGCCGACCGCGGCGGTTTCGTTGGCGCCGGGCAGGAAGATGCTGGTCAGCGTCAGGGTGACCGGCGGCAGCAAATTGTTGTTGCCAGTGATCAGCGGCGTGATCAACGACAGCGGCACGTCGGTTTCGTCACGAGCGGCTGTTGGGCAGCCGAAGATGACCGAACGGAACACCGGGGCACCGGCTTCATCGACAGCGGCGTCGGCGGCCGCAGCCGTCTGCGCGCCATCGATGTCGAGGCACGAATTGGTCGTGTTTGAAATCACGCCGTTGAACAAGCTGTAATCGGTGCCGCCGCGCAGCAGGACAGGGTCAGCGGGGCGGTTGCTGATGAAGGTGAAGTTCGACAGGCGAATGTTCGAACGCGGCGTGCGGGTTTCGAAGCCTGCGGTCTCGGCTTCGATGATACGGTCACCGCCGGTGCTGCGCTGCACGGCGAGGACGTACTGGATGAAGCCCTTGTAACCGAGATCGGTGTCGAGATTGTCATCGTCGTTGCCAGTCAGCACGAGGAACTTGGCATTGACGCGGCCGCCGAACCATTCGATCCCGTCATCCGAGCTGTTGTGGACCTGGATGTTGCTGAAGGTGGTGCCCGAACCGACGCCACCAAGGGTGATGCCGTTGAGTTCGTTACCCGGTGACACTTCGAATCCGGGGTAGCGAACCTGGACGAAGCGGATGCGACCGCTGTTGTCCGCAGGCGAAGCGCCGCCGTAGAACGCGCCGGTCAGCCCTTCGACTGCCGACTGGCAACCGACGGTGCCCGCTGTGACGCCAGCGCCGATGCAAGTGTGGATCGGCGCACGGCCGAGGATGACGATGCCGCCCCACTGGCCGATGCTGTTTTCGTTGACGGTGCCTTCGATGTTCGAGCGGCTGGTGAAGATGATCGGGCTGGTCGCGTTGCCTTCGGCGAACAACTGCGAACCGCGGTTGACGACGAGCGCATCGGCGCCGGCCGAACCGAAGATCACCGTGCCGGGATCGATGGTCAGGATGCCGGCGGTCGCACCGGCGGTGGGGGCGGCCGGATCGGCGCCCAGATCGGTGCCGATGTTGACGCGGCCCGAAAGCGAATAGATGACACCGCGCAGGTTGCGCAGGGTAAGATTGCCCGTAACGGTGCCCGACAATTGGCAGTTGCGCAGGCCATTGATGATGCCAACGTTCGCGGTGCCGGTCGGGCAGCTGTCGGCAGGGCCGGTGGGCGTCGGGGTCGGCGTCGGGGTGGGGGTCGGTGCCGGGGTCGGCGCCGGGGTCACCAGCGTGCCTTCGCCGGGCGAAGCGATGTTGGTGGCGCCGTCGCAGGCCGCAAGGGCCAGTGCAGAACCGATGAGAAGCAGTGCCCGATAATTCGCCATGGGAAATCTCCGCCTGTTGGTCGCGCCGGGCGGACTGAACGCCGAATCATTCTGCGTCAGTCCGTCCCCGATGCGGTTGCACTAGGTAGAGCGCATGATATTTTAGCGACGGTTTGGTGACAAAAATGTTTCAATCAGTGACAGTTTTGTTTCAACGCGCGATCGATATCTGCGCCGTTTCGCGTTTTCCGCTGCGTTCATAAAGGATTTCAACCGCTTTGGCGCCGTTGATCTCTGCCGGCAGTTCCATGACTTTTTCTTCGCTGTCGATGGCCGAACCGTTGATCATGATGATGATATCGCCTGTCTGAAGCCCCGCCTTGCGGAACAGGGGCAGGCGGCTGGCATCGACGAGCGTGAAACCGCGGGTGATCCCGCCTATCGGGCGCGGGTCGAGCCCGGTGCGATAGTCGCTGATGCTGGCAGCCAGGCTGGCCAGCGTGGCGCCGCCAGCGGTCTCGGGTATGGCGGTCGCCGGAATGGCCGCATCCGGGCGGCGCTGATCGCCGAAATCGAGTCGTGCATCGCCGCTGGCGCCGGTCAGTGTCAGGCCGGACGCGTCGATCATGCTGATGGCAAGCCCGGGGGCGAGTTGGCTGCCGACGCGGACCAGTCGCTGGCGGCCATCGCCGCTTTCGACGATCGCGCTTGCTGTGGTCCCGGGCCGCGCTATCAGGCCGCGCAGGTGGTAGTCTGTTGCCGCTACCGGCAAGGTCTGTCGGGGTGCTGGGGCGGTAACGAAAGGCGCGGGTGGCGCGACCGGCGCCGGATCGGCCGATACGATGTCAGGCGCTTTTGCTTCGGGGCCGCGCCACAGGGTGACGAGCAGTGCCGACAGCCCGAGCCCGGCGAGCAGTGCAATGCCCCATTCGCGGGGGGTTATGGTGCGCGCCGCCATGGCTCAACTGCAACCGATGATGCCCGCCACCGGCGCGACGACGCTGCTGCCATCACCGGTGGTGACGGTGATGGCGCCGTCGCGGACTATACCGCCGCCACCTTCCGCAGGCAGGACGGCAAGGTCGATAGTGATCTGCGCCGTCCCTTCGCCATAGCTTGCATGCGGGGCAAAGCCCAGAATGGCGGCACCGGTGCTGCCCGAAAGGCCGAGAAGGACCGGCTGGCCATCGCGCATCACCATGATCCGGGCGGGTGCGGCCGTCACCATCACCACCCGCTGCCGGCTGGCGCGGTCCCACAGAAACAGCGCGCAACTGCCTTTGGCAAGGCTTTGCTGCGGCAGTTCACCCAGCCCGAGCGGCGATGCCGGCGCGGTGGTGGTGGCCAGCAGCAGCGCGAGTAGCGGCAGATAGCTCATAAATGGCCTTCCAGGACGCGCGACAGGCCTTGCGGCGTGGGCGCAAAACCGGCGGCAAGCAAGTCAGGTCGCGCCGTTTCTCCGACACTGGCGAGGGTGATCAGCGCCTGCCAGCCGCCATTGCCGTCGATGCGCAGCTGCACTTGCCCGGTGGCGGAGGCCAGCGGCAACAGCAAGGCTCCGGCATCACAGCGGACCAGCCCTTGCAGCGTGCCACCCAGCGCGGTCGCCATCGGCCCGGTGGCAATCATCGCGACACTGCCGCTGGCGGCGGTACAGGTGCGCCCCGCAAAGCGGATCGACAGGTTCTGCAAGTCGACGCGGCCGATCGGCAGTGGCGTGTGCCCGCTGGCATCGACCGTTCCCGACA
>CAJAHV010000104.1 GCA_903939555.1 uncultured Alphaproteobacteria bacterium
ATTATACAATGCGTAAAAGTTTTTCACCATTTCTTCTGCCGGATGAGACGAACATGACTAATAAAGATGATAGGGTAACTGCGGAGACTTGATCAGCATGAGCAAAGATATCGACGATTTGCGGCGGCGAATGGAAGCCATGGCGATTGATGTCGATATTTTGAAAAAGAACCACATCAGTCTCAATATCGCCTTTGTCGAAACACTCAAAAATCTGTCGGAAATGACCAACCTGGCGACCAATGCGGCCCAAAAAGCTGCCAAGGCCGCCGAAAACGCCGCGACGGCTGCGAAACACTGCGCCGAAGCCGCGAGGCAAGCGGCCCAGTCGGCCGTCATCGCCCCCGCCGAAGCTGCCGCTGCCGCGGCTCAATCCGCCGCACAGGCGGCGATCGAGGCCGCCGCATCGGCCGCATCGGCCGCCGCCGCCGCCGCGCTTGCGGTTGCCAATCATGCCGAAGATGCCTCGAGCAAAACCGCCGCCATGGCCAGCGAAGCGACCCGTCAGGCCACCCGGTCCGCCGCCGAAGCTGTTGCCATGTCCAACCTGGCCGCCAACTTCGCTCGCGGAACCAGCAAGCCCAAGGGCAAGTAGCGCGTTTCGCGATCAACCCGCGTCATCGCCACGACGGTGATCCTTGTCCGTCGCCAGACGCGCAGAGCGCGCGGGGCCGTTGCGCGAGGCCGTTGCGCGGGGGATGCCCGGCAATGCGCGGCAATGCGCGGCGACACGCGACGACTATCATGTCCGGTTGCTGCAAATTATTGCGGCGGCGGCGAATGCCTGATCGGTCACTGACAACAAGCCTTGCTATGATGCGTAGCGCGCGCTTGCTTCACGCCTCCCGATCGGCGCGCCAGTTGCTCGCCACCACCGACGACAATCTAACATCCTGCGTAACATCCTGCCGAACCGGCACCCGGTCAGGCAGGCCGGCGGCATAGGCGATACGCAAGGCCTCGGGAAAGCTGCGGACCGCCAGCTTGTGCATGATGTTGGCACGGTGCACCTCCACCGTGCGCGGGCTGATCCCCAGATCATGGGCAATGGTCTTGTTGGGCAGTCCCCGGGTCAGACCGCGCATGACCTCCATCTCGCGCGGCGTCAGTATGTTCAGACGAACCACTGCGGCATCGCTATGGACCTCGATTGCCTGGTCGTTGTCGAGCCGCGCCGACGCCAGTTTGATGACGCCGAGCAGGTCCTCGCGCGCCAACGGCTTGCTGAGGAAATCGACGGCGCCATATTTCATCGCGGTCACCGCCAGCGATACCTCGCCATGGCCGGTGATGATGATGATCGGGAACAGGAAACCTCGGCGGCGCAACTCCTGCTGCACCGTGAGCCCGTCCATCTCGTCCATGCGGACATCAAGCAGCACGCATCCAGGATCGAGGTGCGATGCCGCGGCCAGAAAGGCCTCTCCGTTCTCGAAGGCCAGCGTGCGATGCCCGGCCTGTGACAGCAGAAAGCGGAGCGACGATCGTATCGAAGCGTCATTGTCGACGATATAGACAGGGTAAGGCGTGGCCATGCTCAGCTCTCCAGTATCCGCAAAGTTTCTGTCACGAGCGGCAACGTAAAATGAAAGGCGGCTCCACCCAGCGCCGATCGTTCCGCCCAGATCTTGCCGCCAAGGCCTTCGACAAGGGCATGACAGATCGATAATCCCACGCCCATCCCGCCGGCCTTTGTGCTGTGAAAGGGCTGGAACAGCCGATGCGAGAGGCGCGGCGAGATACCGGGGCCATTGTCGGCAATCACCACTTCGGCATGTTC
>CAJAHV010000105.1 GCA_903939555.1 uncultured Alphaproteobacteria bacterium
CAAATTTGACGCGAAACGGCAGCGGTTGGTTTTGGACACGGTGTCCCCCCTTGAAAATGAAGTTCGTGCAGCGGGACAAAGCCAGAAAGGTCGAATCTATCAGCGCCCTGCTCGGGAGGATCAGATAGTGCCGTGGCGTGACACTATCATGAACTATATTCATTCATTTTATTGCAACTAATGAATATAATTCATTTTTATGGTGAAAATAGTGAGCGTTCCGCCGACATGTGGCTGGACTTCGTGTGGCTTCACACGGCATGATATTCTTCTGGGGCCCAGCGGAGAAAAAGCCACATGACCGATCCTCGACTTGGCGGCGCACGCCAAGCGGCGCCACCGATTCTCAAGCCCGTCGACAACGCCCTGACGCGGATACGCGTTGCCTATCCGACAATGGCCAAGGGTGCGCAGCGCATCGCCGATTTCATCCTTGCCCAACCGTCTGAGGTTGTCGGCATGTCAGTCACTGAATTGTCGGATGCGACCAATGTCAGCGATGGCAGCATCATCAACTTCTGCCGAGCCATCGGGCTTTCGGGCTTTCAGCAGATGAAGCTCAGCCTGGCGCAGGAACTCGTCCAGCCGGTCCAGTTCATCCAAGAAGATTTGGCTCGGGACGATGATGTCGACACCATCCGGCGCAAGATCTTCCATTCCGGCATCCAGGCACTGCGCGACACGATGTCCGTGCTGGAACCCGAAGCGCTGACCAGCGCCATGACCATCCTGCGGGCCGCCAAGCGAATCGAAATCTACGGAATCGGCTCATCGGCGCCGATCGCAGAGGACGCCTATTACCGCATGCTGCGCATCGGCCTCGATGCACGGGTCGTTGTCGACAGCCATATCCAGGCGATCAGCGCGTCGCGTTGTACCCCGGAGGTCGCAGTGCTGACCATTTCGCATTCGGGCGCGACGCACGAGACCGTCGTCGCCACGCGGCTGGCGCATGAGGCTGGCGCGAAAACCGTCGTGATCACCAACTATGCACGCTCGCCGATCCAGTCCTTTGCCGATGTCGTACTGTTCACAATGGCGCGAGAAACCAAGTTCCGTACCGAAGCAATGGCCAGTCGAATCGCCCAGCTTTGCGTCGTCGATGCGCTGGTCGCGGCGCTGGCCATGGCGGATTACGAGCGCTCGACCGACACCCTGCGCCAGACCTTCGACATACTCTCGATAAAGCGCTTCTAAAGCGACCAGTGACCAGTCAGGCTGCCGGAACCAGCGCTCCGGGGTCCTGCCGTTCCAGCGGAGAGACGGGCAACGACTCTATCGCCACGGAGCTGAATACCATCACCCGCCCGGCGTCCCCGGCCTCCGCCACCCACGCCGCTGCCTCGGCAACGGCCAGAGTTATGCCCGGTGCCGGCACTGCCAATCCGGCGCGCGCGAGAAATGCCGAAAACTGCTCCGGCAGATATGTTAAGCCATTGGAAATGATCAACACCCTGTCAGCATGACACAAGAACAACCGCAAGGTTGCGGGCAGAGCATGAATGCCGACGACGACACAGCCATCCCAATCGACGCGGATGCCGTGCGCGCCAAACAGTTGCATGAGCCGTCGCCGTCGCTGCGGCGAAGCTACCGTTCAGCACGGGAATTCCCTCCTGCCAGGAGACACTGCTACTTCCATCTTGCTGCTCGCAAGCCTGAATATCAACATCTCATCATTCAATATTTTTGCATTCTATAGTGAGATATATTCAGTATTTTTCGCCGGCAAGGGTGCGCATCACCCAAACTGTCATGATTGGCCCTTAGGGTGGGCCAACGCGGAAAAAGGACTTTTTGAATGAGCAGCATCGGCGGATCACGGGCAGCACCGGCGCTGTTGCTGGCGGCGTTGGCACTCGGCGGCGGCGCCATGGCGCAGACCGTGGATCAGCCGGTGGCTGCGGTTACCGATCCAGGCACGGTCACGACGCGGCAGGCAATCACCCCCGCCGGCATCCAGACTGTGTTCGACGGCAAAGTCCACGGCGCAGCCTTTGGCAGTAACAAGGCCCTTTGGGTGCTGACGCGCACTCACCTGTATGAACTTGATCTGATCGGCAACAGCGTCCGTTCGCGGCACAAGCTGCCCGGCATCGCCGGCGTGCGCGGCGTCGCCATCGATCCGACCGATGGCCTGCCTGTCGTCAGCTACATAACCGACAAGCAGCGCAGCCCCGGCAAGCCCGACCTACCCGGGAATGTGCGGCTTGTGCGTGCGAACTCGGCCGGACTTGCCTCGATCGGCAGCGACCTCGGCAACAACGCTGCCGGCGCACCGGTCGTCGCAGCCGGCAGTATCCTTGCGCCGTTGCTGGCTGATAATCGCCTCGCCATCGTCGATGCAAAGACCGGCGCGACCCGCAGCGTCGCGGTCGGGGTCGCTCCGGTAGCCGTCGCCGCCGATGCCGGCACTGCCTGGGTCGCCAACTGGGGCGGCGAACTGGCTGGCAAAGGCCAGCCCAGCGCTCCGACAGGGCTTGACCGTGATGCCGACCTGGTACGCATCGATGCACACGGCGTCGCCGGGCCAGGCAGCATCTCGGTCGTCGATCTGGCCCGAGCCGCCACGGTCGCCACCATTAAGGTCGGGCGCCACCCGACAGCGCTGGCGCTCGATATCGCCGGCAAGCGGCTGTTTGTCGCCAATGCCAACGATGATTCCATATCCGTGATCGATACCGGCACGCGCAGCGTCGTCGAAACCATCGCCCTGGCCCCGTTCACGCAAGGCATCGATGGCGTTGCACCCACCGGCATCGCCTTTGATGCCTCGCACAACCGGCTCTACATCGCCTGTGGCGGGATCAATGCCGTGGCGGTCTATGACCTCGGCGCCCGCCGGCTTGCGGGTCTGATCCCGACCGGTTGGTATCCGATCTCGGTCGGACTCGATGCCGATGCCGGCAACCTCGTGGTCGGAACCCTGCTTGGCGTCGGTTCCGGATTTCGTGACGCGCCGCGCAAACGCTTTGTGCACAGCAACCGCGGCACCGCCCATGTCATCCCGGTGCCCGACGCCGCGCAGCTTGCCAGCTACACAGCGGCGGTCGCGGAGAACAACCGCATGGCATTTGATGCTGCCGGCCCGATGAAGGCTGATCCGCGCGCCACGCCCAAGGCCATTCCGGCGCGCGCCGGCGAGCCTTCGCTAATCGAGCATGTTGTCTTTATCGTAAAGGAGAACCGCACCTACGACCAGGTGCTCGGCGGCCTTGGCCGCGGCAATGGCGACGCCTCACTTGTGATGTTCGGCGAAGAGGTGACGCCCAACACGCATCGCCTTTCACGCGAATTTGTGACGCTGGACAATTTTTTTGCCACCGGCGGCAACAGCGCCAGCGGCCACCAATGGGTCACCCAGGCCAACGAAGTCAGCTACACGATCTGGCCCGGCTATGAAGGCCGAAGCTATCCCTTCGATGGTAGCGATCCGCTGGCCTATGCGGCGCGCGGTTTCATCTGGGATGCGGCATTGGCGCAGCGCAAAACGGTGGCGGTGTTTGGCGAATATGCCCCCCGGCTCGGTTGGGACCAGCTCGGGCGTGTCGACATGTTGAAGCGTTGGCAGGCGGGCGACCACTTCGACGCGGCGTGGAACACGCGCTCCCCGATTCCGCCGCTCGATGGCGTACTGGTCCGCGATTTCCCCGGCTATACGATGGCGGTGCCCGATGTCGTTCGCGCCCGGCGCTTTATGAAGACGCTCGACGGTTATGTCGCAGCCGGCAAGATGCCCAATCTTGTGCTGCTGCAACTGCCTTCCAACCACACC
>CAJAHV010000106.1 GCA_903939555.1 uncultured Alphaproteobacteria bacterium
AATATCAACGGGCATTTCCGGGCGTCACGCTAATCGAATGGGGTCTGGGGCCTACGGCCCCAGCCGCCGGAGGCCTCTAACGCGACCGCCGGAGGCCTCTAACGCGACCGCCGGAGGCCCTACAGTTCGGTCACAGCCGCCACCACCGGCGCCAGGTCCGACCGCAACGGGTCAAAGCAGGGCAGTCCGTACCGGTCTTCATGCCCGGCGAGCAGCCGTGCCGCGGCGGCATCATCGAGCGCCGAGGTGTTGAGCGCGATGCCGCCGAAGCGCGCGGCGGCATTGGTGCGCCGCGCCAGTGCCAGGTGCAGGTCGATGACCTCGCCGAGCGGCGGGATGGCAAAGCCGGGATATTCGTCGATCTCGAGGCGGTGCGGTTCATGGCACAGCACCATGACATCGGGCTGCGAGCCATGCAGGAGGCCCAACGACACTGCGGCATAGCCGGGATGCACCAGCGAGCCCTGGCCTTCGATGATGTCCCAATGATCGGGCGCGTTGGCCGGCGACAGGCTTTCGGCCGCTCCGGCGAGGAAATCGGCGACCACCGCATCGATGGCGATGCCGCCGCCGCTGATCATGATACCGGTCTGGCCGGTGGCGCGGAAGGTCGCCTTGTGGCCCGCCGCGACAAAGGCGCGGGTCAGCGCCAGCGCGGTATATTTCTTGCCGAGCGCGCAATCGGTGCCGACGGTGAGCAGCCGCTTGCCGGAGCGTTTTTCGCCCGTTCCCACCGGAAAGCGCCGGTCGGCGTGGCGGACATCATGAAGGTGCCGGCCATGGCGCGCCGCCGCCTGCGCCAGTTCGGGCACGCTGGCCAGCCGCGTGTGCATGCCGCTGACGATATCGAGCCCGGCCTCCAACGCTGCCACCAGCGCCGGCACCCATTCCGGGCGAATCTGGCCGCCCACCGGCGCCACACCGATCAACAGGCTTTGCGCGCCGGCCGCCACCGCCGCGACAGGGTCAAGATCGGGCAGCCCCAGATCGACCGCGCAGCCCGGCAGCCGCCATTGCCCGGCACAGGCCTCGGGTCGCCAGTCGCGCACCCCCAACCCGGTCTTGGCATCGCGCACCGACACCACCGCGCCGAGGAAGATCAAATAGGGCAGGCGAATGTCCATGCGCGGCGCTCCGGTGGTGCACTTCCCCCCATGCACCGCCCATGTTAGCCCTGCAACATGTCGAACAAGGTCGTCCAGCAACTGCGCGAACGCTATGACCGGTTCACCGTCGCCGAACGGATGATCGCCGGCTGGCTGCTCGACAATATGGCAAGCATTCCGTTTGAAACCGCCGCTTCGATCGGCCAGCGCGTTGGCGTTTCGGCGATGACGGTATCGCGTTTCCTGAAATCGCTCGGCTATCCGGGGCTGGCTGCACTGAAGGATGATCTGCGCGGTGAACTCAGCGATGCGCCCTGGCTGTTGCCGCCCAAGGTCGGTGCCGGCCCCGATTCGCGGCTGAAGGCGGAAACCGCGGCGATTGCCGATGTCTATCGCCTCGCGCAGACCCCCGAATGGGCGGCAATCGTCGGGCTGCTCGCCACCGCGCCCAATGTCTATGTGGCGGGTTTCCAGAGCGAACGCGGGCTGGCCTCGGGCTTTGCTCACCAGTTGCTGTATGTGCGCCCGGGCGTGCACAGCCTTGATGACGGCTCGGGGCTTTACGCCGAAGTACTCGAGGCGAGCTCGCGCGACGTGTTCGTGCTCATTGATATCCGGCGCTATTCGCGGCATTTCCGCCTGCTCGCCGAACGCGCCGTGGCGGCGGGCGTGCCGGTGGTGGTGGTCACCGACCCCTATTGCCCCTGGGCGCGCGACCTGACACCGCACATCCTCGCCGCCGAGGTCAGCCTCGGGCATTTCTGGGACATGGATACGGCGCTGGCGTCGCTGCTCAACCTGCTCGCCGACGATGTGATGCGCCGCATCGGCACGGCGAAGGTCCATGCCCGGCTGGCGCTGCTGTCGGACCGCTACAGCGAGTTCGTCGGTTTCCAGCAGAAGCTGCCGGGGAAATAGCGCCATTCCCTTCCCGCAAGGGGAAAGGAGCCGGGTTTCACCCCGGCCCCAGCCCGTAAACCACACCGCCAGCATCGTCCAACGGCAGCAGCGGCGGTTGCAGGCCGCACATGCACCCCCATGATGTCGCAGCCACTGGCCTTTCGGGCCATAAAAGCGCAATCTTGGTCGTGCTTTTGGCCCATCATTGGCCCGTCACTGGCCATTTTTACACGACTTACCCCCGATTCATGCCCCCTGACAGCCACGCCACCCCGTTGTATCTGCCTTGCAAAGGACCCGAAATGCGCATTTTCCCGCTGATTCCTGCCGCTTTCCTGGCGCTTGGCGTGGGCGCGCCCGCCCTTGCCGCGCTGCCGGTCGGCGCTCCGGCGCCCGATTTCAGCACGCAAGCCAGCCTTGCCGGCACGCCGATGTCCTTCAGCCTGGCCGCAGCGCTGAAGAAAGGCCCCGTCGTCCTGTACTTTTTCCCCGCCGCCTACACCACCGGCTGCACCGCCGAGGCGCATGAATTCGCCGAAGCGACCGACAGCTTTACCGCACTTGGCGCCACCGTGGTCGGCGTTTCGGCCGATGATATCGCTACGCTCAACCGCTTTTCGGCCGAAGAATGCCGCAACAAATTCGCCGTTGCCGCCGCCAGCGCCAAGGTCATCGCCGATTATGACGTCAAGCTGATGCCGCTCGTCGCCAAGTCGAACCGCACTTCTTACGTCATCGCCCCCGATGGCACGATCGCCTTTGTGCACAGCAACCTCAGCTACAAGGGCCATGTCGAGCAGACGCTGGCCGCAGTAAAGGCCTGGCGCGCCGCCCATCCGGGCTGAACACGATGCTGTCCAGCGCGGTGGCGACACCGCAGGGCTGGCGCGGTGGCGACACCGCAGGGCGACACCGCCGGCCTAACGCGGGGGCGACACCGCCGCCGGCAGGTCGCGCCCCCATTTGAGGAAGGCCGCCCTGACATCGGGGCGCGCCTTGAGCGCCCGCAGACCGGCGCGTTCACGGGCGCCGCGCACCACGGCCCGGTCGGCAATGAGGAAAGGCTGGAGCTCGAACAGCATTTCCAGCCGGGTATCGGGGTTATCGAGCCGCGCGATGATAGCCTTTGCCGCTGCATCCGTGCGGCCAAGACAGACCATCGCCGCGAGATAGGCATCGTCATTGTCCCCCGGCCTGGCCAGCAGCGGCGCCGCTGCTGCCAACGCTTCGGCGGGTTTGCCCTGTTGTTGCAGCACACAACTGCGCACCTGCGCGAGGTAGAGTTTGACATAATCATTGCGGCCACCCGGCCCGGCCTCGGCCGCTGCCACCGCCGCCAGCGCCGCTTCGGGGCGATCGACGCTTTCGGCGAACAGCGCGGCGTTGAGCATTGTCGCCACCACGGCGCTGCGGCCATTGACCGGCGTCGCGATGAGCGCGGCATAACGCGCCAGCGCCGCATCGATCTGGCCCAGATCCCCCAACAGCGCGGCGTGGAGATTGACCAGCCACACCTCGCGCTCAGTCAACGCCGCCAGCGCCGCCGGGGTCGTGGCGACATCGAGCAACGCCGCTGCCTCGGCCTCACGCGAGGCGATGTTGAGCGCTTCGGCATAGCCGAGCCGCGCGACCAGCGAAGCGGGTGCCGCTTCGAAGCGCGCCTTGGCCGCGGCAATGGCGGCGGCATCGGCGATATCGGCCCCCGGCCCCAACCGTTTTTCCACCTGCGGCCAGAGCGGCGCAAAGCGCCGGTCGATACCGAGGCGCGCCAACACCACCGGGCTGAGCACCACATCGAACACCGGCCGCGCATCATCGAGCCGGTCCCGCTTCACCAAGGCCATGATGAGGCGCAGGCGCAGCCGGTCAATATCTTCCAGCGTGGCATCAACGGGCTGCCAATTGGCGGCATTGAGCGCGTAATCCAGCTCGTAACTGCGGTTCGCGTCGTTGCGGATGGCGCCCATCACATCGGTGATCACCTCGGTGGGCAACTGTTTGAGCTGATCAGGGCTGCTCGCGGCGATCAACTGGATGGTATCGGCGGCACCCGCGGCATCGCCGTCAAAGGCGCGCAGCAGGAACAATTGCCGTAACAGCAGCAGCGAGGGATCGGGATTGCTCGCCACCCCGGCCTCGATCGCCTTGTGCGCTTCGGGAATGCGGTTGAGCCGGGCCAGCGCAAAACTGCGCAACGCCTCGATCTGGCCGCGCTCCAGCGGCAATTCTGTCGCCAGCAACATGGTATCGAGCGTGTTGAGTGCTTCATTGACGCGGTTGTCATCAAGCAACGCGGCGGCCGCAGCGATCTGTTTCCCGAAGCCGGGAGCGGTGAAGGTCAGCGTGGCGGGGGCCGCCGCAACCAGCAGCAACGCCGCCAGCGGCGCGAAAAGCCGGTTGCGCTTCATGCAAATGTCCTGATTATCATATTACCACCGTAACGAGATGGTGCGACTCCACAATGGCCACAAGGCCAAGGCCCGGCGGAAGGCAAGAATGACGCAGCCAGACATGACCAAAAGCGTCGAATTCTTCTTCGATTGTTCCAGCCCCTGGACCTATCTCGGCTTCGAAGCGCTGGTGGAAGCGGCCGCAGTTGACGGTTTTGGTATCCGCTATCGCCCTTTTCTCGTCGGCGGCGTGTTCAACAGCGTCAACCCGGGGGTCTATGCGATGCGCGAAGCGGCGGCGCACCCCAAGACGCTGTATGGCTGGAAGGACATGCAGGACTGGATCCGCCGCTCAGGGCTGGCCATCACCTTTCCCCCGCGCATCTTCCCGATCAATTCGGCACGCGCCATGCGCGCCTGTATCATTGCCAGCGATGCCGGCTGTGCCGAGGCCTTTGCGCGGCGGGTGTTCCAGCTTTACTGGGGCGAAGACCGCGACATCACCGACCCGGGTGTGCTCGCCGAAGCCTGTGCCGCCGCCGGGCTCGACTCCGCCGCCACGCTCGCCGCCGCCGACAGCCCCGAACTCAAGGCACGGTTGCGCGCCAATACCGACGAGATCATCGCACGCGGCGGCTTCGGCACCCCGACCTTCTATGTCGGCGGCACCGACATGTATTTCGGCCAGGACCGTATCGGGCTGGTGCGCGAAGCCATCGCGCGGTTAAAATAGCCCGGTCTGCACAGGAGAATTTCATGCGCCACCCCCGGCTCATCATCCTTGTCGCCGCCGCCGCGCTCGGCCTGTCGGGCAGCGCCGTGGCGCAAAGCGTCTATGGCAGTGGCGGCACCCCGTGCCAGAACTGGACGATCAACAAGCCCAAGAAGTGGCAGCACCTCGGCGATCTCGACTGGTTGATGGGCTATGTCAGCGGCATCAACCGCAGCCGCGGCCCGGGATCCAAGCTGATGGGCCAGGCGACGCTGCGCGATGCCGACACCTATGTCAGCCAATTCTGCGCCGCCAACCCGGCGATGCCGATCTTCCAGGCCGCCGACAGCTGGATCGCTGCGCTCGACCAGCAGGGCGCGCGGTAACGCCCTTCTCCCACCTGCGGGAGAGGGGGGCTAGTTGCTTCCGCGCGAACGCCTTTCCCCGCGCCGGTTGCCGCTGGTTGCCGATGACAGGCGGCGGGACTTGGGCTTGGGCGGCAAGGGCGGCAGCGGCGGCAGCGGCACGCCCAAATCCATGTCGAAGCCCAGCATGGTGAAGGATTCGACCATGTGCGCCGGCAAATCCGCCGTCACATCGACCTTGCCGCTATCGGGGGCATCGATGACCAGCCGCCGGGCATGCAGGTGCAGCTTGCGGCTGATGCCCCCGGTCAGGAACGCTTCCTTGCCGCCATATTTGGCATCGCCGACAAGCGGATGGCCGATCGCGGCAGCATGAACGCGGATCTGGTGGGTGCGCCCGGTCAGCGGCGAAAACTCCACCCAGGCGGCGCGCGCGCCGGCCTTGTCGATGACGCGGTAACGGGTCTTCGATTTCAGCCCGGTTTCGGTGTCGACGTGCATCTTTTCGCCGCCACTGCCCGGTTGCTTCGACAGCGGCGCGTCGATCTCGCCGACGGCGACCTTGGGCACATCGATGGTCAGGCCCCAATAGGTCTTTTTCGCATCGCGGCTGGCAAAGGATTTCGAAAAAAACGCCGCCGCCCGCGCGGTACGGGCGAGCAACAGCACCCCCGACGTGTCCTTGTCGAGCCGGTGCACCAGCTTGGGCCGGGTCGTCATCTCATACTGCAGCGCGTCGAGCAGGCCATCGACATGGGTGGTGATGCCGATACCGCCCTGCGTCGCCAGCCCCGGCGGCTTGTTGATGACGATGGCGTGCTTGTCCATGTGGATGACCAGCCCGCGCACATAATCGATCTGTGCCTGGCTGAGCGGCTCGCGTTCGCGCGCCACCGGGCGCGGCGCGGCGGTTGCCGGCAGCACATCGGGCCACACCAACGTCTGGCCGGCGGCGATCCGGTCTCCCGGCGCTGCCTTGGCGCCATCAAGCCGGATGGCACCGGTGCGCGCCCAGCGCGACACGATGTTGAAGCTGGTATCGGGCACATGGCGCTGGAACCAGCGATCAAGCCTTATGCCATCGTCGTCGTCGGCGATGATCTGTGTCGGCATCAGTTGCGTCCCAAATAGAGCCCGGCCATCAACGCGATCACGCCGCCAGCGACCGACGACACGGCATAAGCGGCAGCAAGCCCGATATCCCCGCGGTTGATCATGGTGAACAGATCCAGCGAAAAGGCCGAAAAGGTGGTAAAACCGCCAAGCACGCCAACGCCGAGCAGCAGCCGCAACGGCTCCGCCTCGGACGCACGCGCCAGCACGGCCACAAGCAAGCCCATGGCGAGCCCGCCGATGATGTTGACTGCCCAGGTGCCGAATGCAAAGCCGGGGCCGAAATTCGCCGCCGTCCATTGCCCGACGAGATAGCGCAGGGACGCCCCCAGCCCGCCACCAAGGGCAACGAGCAGCAGGGGCGGAAAGGCGGACAGCGCAGGCATTGCGCACCCCTTAGCGCGGAGCAGGTGCTTTTACCAAATCGGCCGGGCCGATCACGCCGAACGTCCAGCCTTCAGTCAGCGCCAGCGCCGGGGTCAGCGCGGCGGGCTGCCACCAGTGCGGCTGGGCGGCAATGGCGCGCAAGCCGGCGGCCGTCACCAGCGCGTCGCCGACATGATCAGGGAATGTGTCGGCAAAGCCCGTCGGCATCGGCGCACTGCCCAGCACTGCCAGCACGCCATCGAGTCCTGCCCTGTCGCGCAACTTGCCGCGCACGCCGCCCATTCGGGCAAAGGCCTGGGCATAGATTTCGAGGATGACCGGGCCAGTGGCGGGCAGCGGGTCGAACGGCCAGACCGGCCAGCCGAGCCGGTGCAGCAGCCGCATCGCGCTGAGCGTCGCCTTGCCGACCTGCGACGCGCCGAGCAGCACGAAATTGGAGGTCGGCACGCCCAGCCGCGACGCGGCGTAAACCTGTTCGGTGACGCGCAGATGCGCACGCAGATGGCGCGGGCCATCAGCAACGCCGAGCCAGAAACTGTCCCGCCGATGGGCAATGAAGCTGTGGCCACCCAGATCGGCATCACCCGCTGCGACCGCATCGATCTCGGCCCACAGCGCCCGCGCCGGGCCGGTGAAGGGCGGCACTGCGGCAAAACCGAAGCCCGCATCCATGCCGACGATAACATCGCCCGAAAGGCCGCCCAGCCAGTCCAACACCCCCGCCCGCGACCAGACGCCCGAGGCCGGCAGCACCAGGCGCGGCGCCTCATGGCCGGCGTCGCAAAGCGCCACCTGCACCGACGGGTGCCGGCTGCCGACCGCGCCCGACCAGTCGATGCCG
>CAJAHV010000107.1 GCA_903939555.1 uncultured Alphaproteobacteria bacterium
CATGGTGGGTGTTAACGTGCCGCTGCCAGTGCCGGTGGCTTACCACTCGTTCGGCGGCTGGAAACGCAGCCTGTTTGGCGACCTGCACGCCTACGGCCCCGACGCCGTGCGTTTCTACACCAAGCGCAAGACCATCACCCAGCGCTGGCCCTCGGCCGGCGTGCGCGAGGGCACGGTGTTCAGTTTCCCGAGTAACCGGTAAACAGCGACCTTACTTTCTGGCGGCCGCAAAAGCCGTTGCGGCAATCCTGACCATGCTCGGGTGCCAGATCCCGAGCTTCGGGATCTGGCCCAATGGCGCCCGGGGCGGGACGGAAAAATAGGCATCGTTAAACGGCTGTTCCAGCACATTTCGCAGGTCAAATTTCGTGTCGTAGCTTAAACCAGCCCCGGCGTAGGCGGCCGAATGCTCGACCTTGGAAATGCGGAACTCTCCGCCGTACAGCCGATCTGTCTTCTGGCTGGTGCCATAGGCAATGCTCACGACTACTTTGCCCTCATCGTCTTGCATGGTCGCAATGATGAGCCCTGGGCGCGGCTTAGGTTTGGGGTGGATGTTGTCCGGGAAGTGGCACCAGACGATGTCGCCTGCAGTAGGATCCGGCCACCAGTGCATCAGGCGCTTTCCATGTCAAAGAGGCTGCTACGGACGGTCGCACCACTGGCTTTGGGAGCGGTCTTCTTGAGCTGACTGAGTTGGACTTTGGTTAGTGCGCCATCGTCGGCCTCGTATTGGGGAAGGGTCTTTGTGGCCAACTCATGCAGCGCCAAATGAATCACCTGCGTTTCATCCACGCCCAGAACCTCAGCCAGCCGTTTGGTCGTAGTGCGGGTGACGCCCGTGGCACTGTCCAGAAGGCGGTAGCGGAAAGCGATTTGGGCGGCCGCTGTCTTCATGATCACCTCTGTGCAATTTAGATATCTTAAAGATATCGCAGTTGGGGCCAGCCGTCAACTCAAGCGAATCACTCAAGGGAGTCAAACCCGGCAAAGTCAGTAGGCCTTCATTTTGAAATCGATTACAATTATTGACTGGTAAGGGTCTGGCGATGCATATTCTTCACGTCGCATCCCCCAGGCTGGTTAGTCCAAGGAGCAATGCGTGTCCTCGTCCCGCCGCCAAGTCTATTCCCGTGCCGGCCTTGCCCGCCTACTTCAACCCGAGAGCATCGCCATCGTCGGGGCATCACCGACGGCATCATCTTTTGGTGCTCTGACAATGGCCAACCTTGACCAGTACGCTGGCCGTCTCCATCTGGTGAATTCGAAATACGCCAGCATCGGCGATCGCCCTTGTTATCCGTCGTTGGCGGACTTGCCCGAGTCGCCAGATTGTGTTGTCGTTGCGGTGGCACGAGAATCGGTTGAGCCCATCGTCCATGAGTGTGTCGCCAGGAAGGTCGGAGGAATCGTGATCTACGCCTCCGGCTATGCGGAGACGGGCAAATCCGACCGAATCGCGCAGCAGGCCCGCCTTACCGCAATTGCGCTAGCTTCTGGAATCCCGATCGTCGGCCCCAATGTGATGGGTCAGTTCAACTTTGCCCGTGGCACGTTGATGAGTTTCGTCGGTACCTTGCGCGCCCGCATGTTGCGCTCGCGCGGCATCGGGGTGGTTAGCCAGTCGGGTGCGTTGGGCGTGTCATTGTGTCAGGCGGCCGAAACCGGTGTATCGATCAGCCATCTGCTCCTGTCCGGGAACTCCTGTGACTTCGATGTTGCCGATGCCATCGCCTACCTGGCTGAGGATCCGTCCTGCCAGGCCATCGCTTGCGTATTTGAAGGCATGCCTGATCCGCTTCGGCTGCTCGAGGCCGGCGAGCGGGCCTCGGCATTCAACAAGCCTGTTGTAGTTTATAAAATCGGTACAGGAGAGATGGGGGCTGCTGCTGCCATTTCTCACACCGGATCTTTAGCCGGATCAACTGCGACTTATCGCGCCCTGTTCGCACGCGCTGGGATGGTCGTGGTGGACAACTTCGAAGACCTGATCGAGACCACCGCTTTCTTCGCCAAACTGCCTGAGCTGAAGGCCAAGGGGGTGGCCGTTTTGAGCGCCTCTGGCGGAGCAGGCATCATCGCCGCAGACAAGGCAGAGCTGTATGGCGTGCCGTTACCCCAGCCGAACGAGGAGGCGAGCAAGACCTTGGTTGCCACGATTCCAGAGTTTGGATCGCCGCGCAATCCCTGTGACGTGACCGCGCAGATCGTCTCGCGACCAGATATGACGCGGATCTGTGCCGACGCGCTGCTAGGCGACCCCGGCTTCGGCACGCTGGTCGTGAACCTGGGCACTGCCACCCAGAATCAAGCAGCGGCGATTGCCTTGTACAGCGCGCTTGCCCATCAGCATGGCAAGATGGTTTGCATGACGTGGAGCACCCAGTGGAGCGACGGACCAGGCAGCCGAGAGGCCGCCTTGGACCCGAATGTCGCTTTATTCCGCTCTCACAACCGATGTTTCGCTGCCCTCGCCGCCTGGCATTGGCGCGAGGATTACCGCCGGGACCGGCCGGGCCAACGGTTTCGCCTGTCGCCATTGGATGCCAGGGAGCGCGCCGCAGCATTGATCCGGCAGTCACCCAATACGACCCTGACCGAGCGTGAAGCCAAAGCGGCGTTGGCGTTCTACGGCGTGCCAGTAACTGATGAACATGTGGTGCAAGACGCTGACGCGGCGGTCTTGGCAGCGTCAAGGCTGGGTTACCCGGTGGCGATGAAGGTCGAGTCTCCGGACATTGCGCACAAGACCGAAGCCGGCGTCATCCGCCTCGATCTACGCACCGAGGCGGATGTGCGCGAGGCCTATGAAGCCGTGATGGCCAATGCGCTCCAGACCGTGCGCCTGGAACGTATCAATGGCGTACTAATCCAGCCTATGGCCCCGAAAGGCATAGAGATCATGGTTGGCGGCCGCACCAACGCGCAGTTCGGCGCACAGGTCATCGTCGGCCTGGGCGGGGTTATGGTCGAGTTGATGAACGACACAGTGCTGGCACTGGCCCCTGTGACGCGCAGCGAAGCGGGCGGCATGCTTAGCCGCCTCAAAGGGCGCAAGGCGCTGGATGGTTTTCGCGGCATGGTGCCGGTGGATCAACATGCGCTAGCCGATGTCATCGCCCGGCTGTCGGAATTCGCCGAGGACCAGCGTGACCTGGTCAGCGAGTTTGACGTCAATCCCTTGATCTGTGGCGGCGCACGCGTGGTTGCCGTGGATGCACTGATCGTGCGGCACAGTTGAGCGGGTCATCCAGAAGCACAGACAATGAGGAGCGAACGATGGCTGTACTGACCGAGGAGCAGCAAATGCTGCGCGAGGCGGCCCAGGACTGGGTGACACGAAGATCGCCCATCCGCGCCTTGCGCAACCTACGTGACCGGGGCGCCGAACTGGGCTACGAACCGGCGGTCTGGACTGAGATGGCTGCGATGGGCTGGGCCGGTACGATCGTTCCTGAAGAGTACGGCGGCTCGAACCTGGGATGCATGGATCTGGCTCTGGTGCTCGAAGAGCTCGGCCGAACGCTGACGGCCTCGCCGCTCATCGCATCCGGGCTTGCCGGCGCATCGGCGTTGGTGCTAGGCGGCAGTGCCGGGCAAAACCAGGCCTGGCTGCCGAGGGTGGCGGACGGGACGGCCATCGTCACGCTCGCTGTTGACGAGCAACGGCACCACAACCCGCAAAGGGTGGAGACTGAAGTCGTCGGCGGCAGATTATCAGGCGAGAAGGTCTTCGTGATCGAAGGCATGGCGGCCCACCTTTTCGTGGTTTCCGCCCGTTCCGCCGGCACGCTGGAGCTGTATCTCGTGCGTGCCGATGCAGAGGGGGTATCGCGACAGCGGCTCTCGTTGGCGGACAGCCGGGGCGCTGCAAACCTGACTTTCAAGGATGTCGTTGTGAGCGATGCCGACCGGCTATCGGGCGGCGCTGCGCTGTTGGACAAGGTCCTGGATCGGGGGCGCGCGGGCATTTGCGCCGAAATGCTGGGCTCCGCGTGCCAGGCGTTCGATATGACGCTGGACTACCTGAAAACCCGCGTGCAATTCGATCAGCCCATTGGCAGCTTCCAGGCATTGCAGCACCGGGCAGCCAAGATGTTCACGGAACTGGAACTGTCGCGGTCAGCCGTCGAGGCCGCCTGCATGGCCATTGACGCCGATTCACCAGACAGAGCGGCTTTGGTCAGCTTGGCCAAGGTCAAGGTGGGCGATACATTCCACCTTGTGAGCAACGAAATGGTTCAGATGCATGGCGGGATCGCCATGACCGATGCGCACGACGCAGGTTTGTATCTTAAGCGCGCCCGTGCGGCGGAGGCGGCGTTCGGCAATCAGGCCTTTCATAGGGATCGGTACGCCAGGTGCCAAGGGTATTGATGCGAAGGGGATGCCGATGTCAGCGCTGTATGGTCAGATCGCAAGCTTGGGACTGCGCTTCGGTTGGCCTTATTCAACCGGAGCGAGTCTCTCGCTCCAATCCTGGGATTCATCGCGATGAAATATGAACAGATTCTGGTTGAGCTCCGCGGGCCAGTGCAGCTGGTCACCCTGCACCGGCCGGACCGGATGAACGCTTGGACCTTCCGCATGGCCCATGAACTGCTGCACAGTTTCTCTGAGGCAGATGCGAACGATGCAGTTCGGGCCGTCGTGGTGACCGGGCATGGCAATGTCTTTTGCGCAGGCGCCGACCTGGGCGGCGGATCAGAGACGTTCTCGGGCCGTGGTGGGGCAACCGGCAACGACGATGACCGACGCAGTACGCGCGAGGCGATCCAGGCCCGGCAGACCAAGACCCCCATCATCGCGGCCATCAACGGCGCAGCGGTCGGGGCTGGGCTGACCCAGACCATGGCCTGGGACCTGCGCGTCGCGGCGGACGACGCGAAGTTAGGTTTCGTTTTCAACCGCCGCGGGGTTATGCCAGATGCCGACCTGCTGTGGACGATTCCGCGCATGATCGGCTATGGGGCCGCCATGGACCTGCTTTTGACGGGGCGCATATTCCTGGGCGCCGAGGGTAAGGAGTTGGGTCTCATCAACCGATCCGTGCCGCGCGCCGACGTCCTGGACACTGCCATGGCGCTGGCCAACGACATTGCCGAGAACACGGCCCCTGTCTCAGTCGCGCTCACCAAGCGGCTCATGTACGACTTCCTAACCCGAGATTGGGATCAGGCCGATCAGCTGCAACGGGAACTCTTCGCTTGGACTGGCCAGCAACCCGATGCGCGCGAGGGTGTGTCGGCGTTCCTGGAGCGCAGGCCGCCGAAGTGGACGATGTCCAAGTCCAAGGACTTGCCCGCCGTGCTCCAGTTACCACCGCGCCACAGGTAGAACCATGAACCCCGTAGAACATACCGACATCGAGGCATTTCGTCTGGAGGCGCGGGACTGGCTCGCGGAGCACTTCCCAACTGCCCTTGCAGACAACCCCGAGCGGCAAGCCGTCGACATCTTCGGGCCGGACAACACCGATCCTGATTTCCAATTGTGGCTGGCCCGGATGGGTGCCAAGGGATGGACCGTACCCCTTTGGCCCCGGCACTACGGCGGTGGCGGGCTCACGGAAATACAAGCGAAGGTACTGGCCGATGAGATGGCGCGGATCGGCGCGACCAATCCGGTGAAAGGGATGAGCGTGAACCTTCTGGGCCCGACGCTGCTGGAGTTCGGGAACGAGGATCAGAAGCTGCGTCATCTGCCGCCTGCAGCCCGCGGCGAAGTTCGATGGTGCCAGGGTTATTCCGAACCTGGAGCAGGGTCCGATCTTGCCTCGCTGCAGTGCCGCGCCGAGGATCTGGGCGACAGTTTCCTGATCAACGGACAAAAGGTCTGGACGAGCGGCGCACACTTTGCGCACTGGTGTTTCTGCTTGGTCCGCACCGACCGTAGCCGCAAGCAAGGTGGCATCAGCTTCGTTCTGATCGACATGCGCTCGCCGGGCGTGGAAGCGCTGCCGATCAAGTTGATCTATGGCGGTTCGACGTTCTGCGAGGTGTTCTTCAAGGACGTGGTCGTTCCCAAGGCTAACCTCGTGGGTCCGCTCCACGGCGGATGGGCAGTGGCAAAGCGCCTGTTGCAGTTCGAGCGGGGCGGGATCGGCGATACCCGTCGCGCCCGGGGCGTGCGGCCGCTGGCCGATGTCGTGCGGGAGTATGGCGCCTTCGACTCGGATGGCCGACTGGCAGATGCCGATCTGCGAGCCCGCATTGCTGCGCACGAGATTGATGCGCGCGCCGTCGCGCTCACCCACCAAAGAATCGCGCTTGAACACCAAGCCGGCATTGACGCTGGCGCGGCAACCTCGATCCTCAAGAACGCGACCATCGCCGCAGATCAGACGCGCATGGAGCTTATTGTGGAGTTGCTCGGCCATGACGGCCTGGGCTGGGACGGCGATGCCTATTCCCAAGAAGCCCTCGAATCGGTCCGGCTCTGGCTTCGGGGCAAGTCGGGATCGATATACGGGGGCACCCACGAAATCCAGAACAACATTATTTCCAAGCGCATACTGGCTCTACCCGATGCGAAGCCACAGCGCTGAGATCTGTGCTTGTCCTCCGTCACCGATCAGGATTCCTGCTCGGGCCGAGGACATTGGCCTGGTTTTACTCCGGCTTGATGCCGACCGCGTCGAGCAACTGCTTGGTCATCACGCGCCGCTTATCCAAGAACGTCCTTGTCTCATCCGGCCCGTAATTGAGCGCGACTGAACCTCGTTCGACGAGAAATTTCACGACCTCCGGGTCCTTGTGTGCATGGGCCGCTGCCGCCGCGAGCTTGTCGATCACAGGCTTTGGCGTCTCGGCCGGTACGGCCAGCAAGGCGAACGGCCCCAGCACCACGCTTTTGTAGCCCAGCTCGGCGAAGGTGGGCACGTGTGGCATGCCGTCCATACGGGTGTTGGAAGCCACCGCGATGGCGATGGCCTTGCCATTTGCCTCCAGAGGTTTGAAGCCAGACTGGTAGTCGACCATCACGTCGATCCGGCCGCCCAGGAAGTCCTGGTAACCCTGCGGCCCACCCTTATAGGGCACCTGCGTCATCGTCACATTGGCCTCCTTCTCCAGGAGTTCCATCAGCACATGAAGTAGCGAACCCTGACCCAGGGTGAAGTAATTGATCTTTCCGGGGTTCTTTCGTGCGAAGTCGATCAACTGCGGCAGCGTCTTGTAGGGGGCATCGCTACGGATCGCGATCATGAACGGTGACTCCGATAAGCCGTGCACAGGCACGAACGCCTTGTCGGGTAGATAGAGCGGGTTCTTGGTCACGAACGGGTAGGAGACCATAGCGGTATCCGACCCATAGAACATCGTGTAGCCATCCGGCTTGGCGTTGGCAACGAGGCTCCCACCGAGAATCCCGCCGGCGCCGGGCTTGTTGTCGATCACCACTGGTTTACCCAGCATGGCGGACATCGACTTGCCGATGACGCGGGCGCCCTGATCGGCGATGCCGCCGGCTGGCCAGGGAACGACGAGTGTGATCGGTCGGTTAGGGAAATCCTGTGCCGAAACTGTACCGGCCAGCGCGAGCGCGACTGCCAGCGATGCCATGGAAAAGAACTTCATAAGGTCTCCGTGTACCGGTAAGGGCCGGCATGTCGTGGTGAATTGGGGATGCGAGCTGGGTTCGAGAGGCTAAGGCCATCGGTGACGCAAATGTAAACGATTGCAGATCCATCAGCGAATTCTGACTGATCCAATCTGCCAGGTCAACAGGGAGCCGAACTTTTGCTGGGCGACCCGTTCGAACGAACCGAACTTTGCTTCGGTCTGGTAATCGCGTACATTGTTGGTAATGCAAATACATGAAGTGGGCTTGCCGACGATTGAAGACGTCGCGGCCCGTGCCGACGTCTCGACAGCCACCGTGTCGCGCGTTTTGAACCGGCCGGATGCGGTGCGTGAAGTGCTCCGTGTACGCGTGCTAGAGGCCGTAACGCATCTGGGTTATGTGCCCAATTCAGGCGCTAGAGCGCTGAAGCTGCAACGAAGCGGCACGGTAGGTGCGGTGTTTCCAACTATTGATAACGCCATCTTCGCGAAGGCTATCGACGCATTGCAACAGAGACTCGCTGATTCAGGTCGGCAGTTGCTGATCGCGACCAGCAATTACGACTCGCAGGTTGAAATGCGTCAAGCGATCAATCTGGCCCGAAGCGGCGCGGATGCCTTGGCTCTCTGCGGCAACAGCCAGAGTCCGGAGTTGTTACAGTTCCTGCGCCAACGGGAGCTAAAGACCGTGCACGCCATGACGATCAGCGCGGAGCCGGATCGGGTCTGCGTCGGCTACGACAACGCTTCTGCTATCGGGAAGGCGGTGCGTTACCTGCTCGACCTTGGACACCGTCGCTTCGGGATGTTGGCGGGTGTCACCCTGCACAATGACCGTGCCGCGGGCCGGGTGGCCGGTGTGCGCCAGGCACTGGCCCTGGCAGGTCTGCAATTGGATCCCCGTTGTGTGATCGAAATGCCCTACTCTCTGGAACGAGCGCGTGAAGGCTTTCGTAGGCTGATGCAAGCGCCCCAGCCACCGACCGCCGTGCTGTGCGCCATCGACGTGCTGGCTATTGGTGCGCTGCTGGAGGCCGCGACTCTGGGAATCGAGGTTCCCCGGCAGGTTTCGGTGACCGGTTTCGACGACCTGGAAATGGCGCGCCATATCCACCCGTCCCTGACGACCATGCATGTGCCGACTGAACGAATGTGGCACATGGTGGCGGACCGGATCATCGCCAGCCTTGATCAGGTGCCCATGCCAAGAGTTGCCGAGGTCGAAGTCGAACTGATCGTGCGGTCGTCCACCGGACCAGCACCGTCTGTCTGATCCAAAAGGGGCTCACTTTCTGGCGGCCGCAAAAGCCGCTGCGGCAATCCTGACCATGCTCGGGTGCAAGGTCCGAGCTTCGGGATCCACTTGCAGCCTTCGAACAGATGCAACCGATGCAGGAAAATGTCGGTCCGCGCCGACATGGCACTTCCGCCGCAGCAGCGCCAGCGCGTCGGTCAGGCCGTCACCCCGTGTTGGAACTCGACGGGCGAGCCACCATCCACATGGGGGCATTCCTTACGCAGCCTCCTAAAATGGCGGGCTTAAGCAGAAAAAAGTGGCAATTACCATGCACGCAGCCTCCAAACACCTAGACGAGCTTGAATGGACCCGCTGGCCACTTGATCAGGTGGCCACACGCGGCAAGGCGCAATGGAAAGAACTGCTGGGCAGTGCTTCCGGGTGCCAGAACGACATGACGATGGGCGTGGTTCGCCTCAGAAAAGATGAGTCGCTTGAGCCGCACCGCCATTCGCAGCCGGAGACTTATTTCACCCTGTCAGGGCGCGGCACGGTCACCATTGAGGGTGTGGTGCACAGCGTCGAACCCGGCAGAATGCTGTTCATTCCGGGCAATGCCCAGCACCAGATCAACAACGAGAATGACGAGGATCTGACGATTCTTTACGCGTTTGCCATCAGTGATTTCAGCAAGGTTCAGTACCACTTCTGAGTGAGCCCTGTCGCTCACAACGCTCAGTGGTAATCGTCTTCCCGTTGATGGCGGACGGCGCCAATGATGACGGTGGACTTGTCCACAACCTCGAACAGCGCGACATAGCCGGTGTGGCCAAACGGGATGATCAGTTCTCGAACAAAAGAACTGGGGCCCACCTTGCGACAGGCAAACGGTGACGACGCCAAAAATGCGATGCCGTCCTTGATGGCCTGCACGGCCTTCCCCGGGATGTCGAGGTCGCCCGTTTCACTGTCCAATTCACGTTGCAGCGCGAAGTCAAACAGTCGCTCCAAATCAAGTGCCGCCGCTTCACTGAAAACAACCCGGTAGGTCATCCGCCGCCCTGCTCCTTGACCTGCCTGGCCGCCTCCAGTTTGGCTTCCAGCTTGGCAATCACCTGTTCAGCGGGGATACCGTTGCCGTCACGCTGGGTCGCCTCGATAGCGGCCATACCGCGCCGAATGAATTCAGCCTGGTTCTTGCGCTTGGCGACCGTGGTTCGAACCGCGTTTTCAACGAATTGCGACAACGATTCACCTTGCTCCAGCACACCTTCGAGTTCAAGCCGGAAATCAGGGGCAACACGGATGGGGGGGAGCGTAGCAGTTTTCATGGGTCAATTGTATTGCAGATGCTATGCAAATTCGCTCGTTCAAAGCGCCCCGCTGCTGCAGGTGACTTGAGCGCATCGGGGCGTTTACAAAAATCCGTCAATCCGCGCCGACATGGCACTCGCGCCGAAGCAGCGCCAGCGCGTCAGCCAGGGCGTAGTCGTGGTCGCTGGTCAGGGTGGCCAGGGCTTCGTCCATGAAGCTGGCCCACAGCGCCTGGTAGGCCTCTTGATGCTGCTGCGGCGCGTGCTCGGCAATGTAGCGGCTGGCCAGTGGCGGCTGCAGACCGCTCTTGCGGATTTTGCGCAGCAGGGTGGTGGCGCTTTTTTTGCTCAGCAGGGTGCGGGGGCTGGCCCCGGCGGCCACGCACAAAAACAGTGTCAGCAGGGAGCCGTCGTCTTGGTGGCCGGCGGTGGCTTTGTGCCAGGCGGCCGAGACGGCGCGGTCAAAGTGGTCTACCTCACTCAGAGCGCCTTCGAGCCAGAAGTAGCGGCCCAGAAAGCTGGGTGTCTGGTCAAACAGCTTGCGCGGGCTTAAGGTGGCGTCCAGAATTTTGGCCAGATCGCCCTGCACCGAATCGCGCAGGCCGGCCACCACCGGCACGAACGGCGCAGGCAGGTGGGCGGGTAACGCAACTTCCAGCGGTCGGGCCTTGGGCGTTCCATGCGCCTTGCGCAGGGCGCTGATCAGCGCAGCAAACCCGGTCCAGTCGGGCATGTCCTGGCGCTTGGCGGTAGCCAGCAGCAGCGCGGTGCGGATCACCGCCTCGGCGTCGGTGCCAGCCTCTTGCAGCTCAGTGGCGTCCAGCCCCAGCTCGCCGGCCAGCCAGATGGCAGCATCCAGCACCAGCACCGCCCGGCTGCGCTGCGCCATCTCGGTCTGGTAATCGGTCAGCGGGCGCAGCGACCATTTGGCCAGCTGCGGAATGTGCTCCTTGGTGAAGCCGCCGCGCTCGTGCATGCCAAAGTGGCTGTTCTGCGGCATCGCAATCAGGGCCTTGAGCATCTCCGAGCCGCCCTTGGAGCGCGACAGCAACGAGTGGTCGCGCAGCGCCTCGGCCGCCAGCCGCAGGTCACCGCCGCTGCTGTGCTCCAGGTACAGGCTGACCAGGTTGACCAGACGGACGCGGGCCTGCTCCACCTCAGGGCGCAAGAACTCGCTGCCAAAGTAGCGCGCGATCTGCACCATGCCCTTGGGCGCCTCGGCGCACAGGGCCTCCAGCCGAGCCGGCGTCAACAGGCCGTGCTGCACCCCATAAGCCAACGCCTTCTCAAAGAAGGGGCGCGCATCAAACAGGGAAACGGTGGACATGGGGCGTTGGCTGGCCGGGGGATGGCCGCTTAAATGGCCGACTCTTCGTCTGACTCGCGCGCCGCCGGCGTGGCGTTGCCACGGTCGGTCTCGCTGGTGTCGACCTTGCCGTCATCGGCTTCGCCCTCGTCCTCAAAGCTCAGGCCGGCGTCAAAGGCGCGCGCCTTGGCGCGCAGCACCAGCAGCATTTCGATGAACAGGTCCGGGCACTCGTAGCGCAGGATCCAGGCCAGCTCCATCCAGTCCTGGTCGGCCACCTCATCCTGCTCGACCCGGGG
>CAJAHV010000108.1 GCA_903939555.1 uncultured Alphaproteobacteria bacterium
CAGTGGCGCGCACCTTGCCGCCCGCCTCGTCGGCAACGGGCCACCAGCGCCGCGCCGTATCGGCCTGGCCGATGGCAAGTAATGCCGCGATGATATCGGTACTGGCATCGGCAGCCGCCGCCCCGACCGGCAGCCGCGCGGCGGCATTGCCCGATTCGATCAGCGCGCCATAGCGGCCATCGGCGTCCTCGCTGCTGGCCCAGATCGCCTTTATCGCGTCTATCCGGTCATTCAGGCTGGCCCCAGCAAAGGCGGTACGCAGCCGTCCCGCCGGCGTATCGGCGGCATCGCCGGCAGACAGGGCTGCAATGCCACTAACCAGTTCATCGGCCGATACGCTTCCGAGCACGGCCGCAGGGCGCAGGCTGGCCAGCCTGATTTCGGCGGGCACCCCCGGTGATCGCACCAGCCAGCCGAAACGCGCCGCGCCCAGCGCCGGCAACAGGTCGGCGGGTACCGGCACCCCGGCGGCGGTGGCAATGCCATAGCGGAACAGGTTCAACCCCGGCGCTTCGCTCCATTCCACATTGGATGCGCGGCCGGCGCCGCCCGCCAGTGTCGCGATACGCTCACCAAGTCGCAAGTCGAACGGCTCTACATCTTTGGCATTGGCACGCAGATCATCGAAAATTCCGGCAGCCGTGATATCATCGCCCTGCAGCGCCGCGCACATGCCGACCGCCATTTGCCACATCGCATCGGCATATAGCGAGCGACCCGTCACCGCGATCGGGCACAGGCCGCCAAGGTCTCCCGCCGCCAGCGCCACCTGTGCTGCGACCTTGTACAGTCCGGGGCTGTAGCGATCGACGGCGATGCCATCGACCATCGCTTTGGCGCCGTCGATCTCGCCATTGCGCAGCAGCAGCGAAGCCCGCGCCGCCACCCAATCCGCCGGTACGATATCGGCAGGCGTCGTGCTTCGGCTCAACAGCGCGCGGCGCAGGGTGATCGCGACCCAGCGCGATCCGACCGGCGTCAGCATCCGTCGCCCCAGCCCGGCGAGGAACATGCCTTTGGACCCGGCAAAGGTGGCCGGGCCGAAGCCGCCGTTTGCCAGCGTCAGCGTGCCATAGGCGTCGCCATCGGGCCGCGCCGCAGCGGCAAACAGATCGGGTGCGGGGCCGGCACCGGCCAGCGGCGGCCCGGCTTCGGCCGGCAGCGTGCCCGCCAGCGCACCAGGTAGCGGTGTCGGCGCGGCCGCGACATTGGCCCCGGGCAGGGGCGTGACCGGAGTCGGGCCGGCATTGTTGACGATGACCGGCGCGTCGAAGACATCGGGCAACAGCGATTTCGGCGCAGCCGGCGCCTCTGCCGGCTGCGCGGCGATCGACGGGGTGATCGGCATGGCGATCAGTATGGCGATCAGCATGGCGATCAGGCACAACGCCCCACCCGAGACGCGGCCAAGCGCGCGCGAATCTGTTCTGGTGACGCCGCCTGCCGAGCCTTGTGCTTGCTTCATTCCTGCCTGTCCGGTTGCAACGCTTGTGCCCCGGCTTTGCCAGCCGCGCGACTGGTGTATAGCGGGGGGCGACATGGAGTGCGACGCCAAAATCCCCGATCCGGAGCCGCCGGAAAACCAGCCACCGCTGCGCGCTGGCGATCTGCGGCTGGCGGCGGCCCGACCGGTGACGCTCGTCGGCTTGATGGGGGCGGGCAAGACCACGGTGGGGCGGCGGCTGGCGGCGCGCTTGCGGTTGCCCTTCGTCGATGCCGATGCCGAGATCGAGACCGCCAGCGGCATGACCATCCCCGAGATTTTCGCAAAGTTCGGCGAAGCGCATTTCCGCGATGGCGAACGCCGCGTGATCGCACGGTTGATCGATGGCGTACCCAAGGTCATCGCCACCGGCGGTGGTGCTTTCATCCAGGATGATACCCGCGCGCTGATTTTGGCGCGCACGCTGGCGGTGTGGCTTGATGCCGATGTGTCGACGCTCGTCGAGCGCGTGCGCCGCCGCAACAATCGCCCGCTGCTGACCGGGCGCGACCCGGGCGAGGTGCTTGCCGAACTCGCTGCGGTGCGTAACCCCACCTATGCACAGGCGCCGATCCGCATTGCCAGCAAATCCACCCCGCATGGTGATACGGTTGCTGCAATCATCGCCGCGTTGATCGCCGCCAACCGCCCGCCAACCGAAAGCTCGCCCGCATGATCGTCACCGTGCCCCTCGGCGATCGTGCCTACCCCATCCATATTGCGCCGGGGCTGCTGGCCAATGCGGCGCCGCTGCTCGGGCCGCTGGCGCCGCGGGGCCGGCTGGCGCTGGTAACCGATGCTCATGTTGCGGCGCTGCACCTGCCGGCCTTTGCCGCCGGGCTGGCGGCCGCCGGCATCGCGGTCGACGAAATCGTGCTGCCACCGGGGGAAGCCAGCAAGGACTGGGCGACGCTCGCCCAGGTCACCGAGCGCCTGTTGCAATTGGGAGTCGAACGCGGCGATGCGGTGGTGGCGCTGGGCGGCGGCGTCATCGGTGACCTGACCGGCTTTGCCGCCAGCATCCTGCGGCGTGGTTGCCGGTTCGTGCAGGTGCCGACGACTTTGCTCGCCCAGGTCGATTCGTCGGTGGGCGGCAAGACCGCGATCAACGCGGCCACCGGCAAGAACCTTGTTGGCGCCTTCCACCAGCCGGCGCTGGTGCTGATCGATCCGCAGGTGTTGCAGACCCTGCCGCTGCGCGACCTGCGCGCCGGCTATGCCGAGGTGGTGAAATACGGCCTGATCGGCGACGCCGGTTTCTTCGATTGGTGCGAGGCCAATGCGGCCGCGCTGCTGGCCGGCGATGCAGCGGCACAGGCCGAGGCGATCGCGGTATCGTGCCGTGCCAAGGCGGCGGTGGTCGCTGCCGATGAACGCGAGACCGGCGATATCCGCGCCCTGCTCAACCTCGGCCATACCTTTGGGCATGCCTTTGAAGCCGAAGCCGGCTTTTCGGACCGTTTGCTGCATGGCGAAGGCGTGGCGCTCGGCATGGCGCTGGCCTTTGACTTGTCCGCCGCGCGCGGCCTGTGCCCGGCGGCCGATGCAGCGCGGGTGCGGGCACATCTGCTCGCCTGTGGCTTCACGCTCTCGCCAAAGGCGCTGGGGCTCGATGCGCCGGCAGCGACGTTGCTGCACCATATGCGGCAGGACAAGAAGATGAAGGCAGGCACATTGCCCTTCATTCTGGCGCGCGGCATCGGCAAGGCGTTTGTGGCGCGCGATGTGCCGCTCGCCGAAGTCGAGGCGTTTCTTGCCGGTGTCGTCGCGGGCTGAAGCTATTTGGTTACAAACCGGTCGCCGCCGGCCAGCAAGGGCGTGATCCCCGACGACAACAGCGCGGCATCAGCGGTGTCGCCGAGCAACGCCATGCCCCGGAAAGCGCTGGTCAACCGCGCGGCCACGGTCTGGATGTGACTGCCCGGCGTGGCCGGCGCACGGCGCCGATTGCCGGCGAAGACCATATTGTAGCCATCCTGGAAGACGATCAGGTATTTCCGTCCCGGCACCCTGCTGTCGCCATCGGGCTGGCGGATACGCAGCGGCAGGTCACGGCCGCGCGCCGTGTCGCGCCACACGGCATCGCAGACCGGCCCGGCGAAGGCCGGAACGGCAAGCAAAAGGCTTAAAAAGAG
>CAJAHV010000109.1 GCA_903939555.1 uncultured Alphaproteobacteria bacterium
GCAATCAAGGCCGATCCCGACTGGCAGGGCGGCAATTACACGACACCGCCGCTGAACGGCCTCAAGGTCGGCATCGCGTTGCAGGCGATGGCAAGTTCGGCGCCGCTACGCATGCAGACGCAATGGCCGACCCGCGCCGCCGCTGATGCCGCCGCCGCGACGCTGATGGCGCAGGGGCTGAAGACCAGTGCCGATGCCAATGATCGCATCTATCAGCTCGATGCGTCGCGCAACTATGATCCCTCGCCTCAGCTGGCCCGCATCACCGTGCCGGTCACCTGGATCAACAGCGCCGATGATTTCATCAACCCGCCGAACCTCGGGCTTGCCGAACGCGACGTGAAGATGCTGCGTGTGGGTAAATTCATAGTGATACCCGAAACGGCGGATACGCGCGGCCATTCCACCCACACCTGGGCGATGTTCTGGCAGGATCAACTCCGCGCCCTGCTCGCCCGATCCGAATAGGCAGCGCTTGAGCATCGCGCGATTTGGCTTATCGTGGTGTCTTTGCGGCACTGCATACAGGTCTGGCCCGACGTGACTTCGCCCCCACCCGACATGCGCATTCCGGTGATGCCGGCGCTCGCCGTGCTCGGAGTCACCTCGCTGCTGCTGGCGATGCTCGCACCGCTCGGTACCGCCACGCTGCCGGCGGCGGGGCGCTTGCTGTTCTGGGCCGCGCTGGTCTTGGGCAATGCCTGGAAATGGCGGCAATGGTTCGGGCGGGTGCCGCTGCTGCTGCCCGCCAGCCGAGCCGCGCTGCCTGTTCTGTTTGTCGGCGGAGTCGCGGTGCTTGGCGGGCTGCTACCGCTCGAATACGGATTTCTGGCGCTGCTGTCAGGGCTGAAACCCGCCCTGCCTTGGGAGCGGTTGGGCGCCGCCGTGCTGCTCGCCGCCATTGCGGTCGCCTTGGTCATCGTCATCGTGCGCCGGCTGGCGGCGCGGCAGGACCCGCCTGTCGCCCGATCGGATCAGGCAGTATAGACCAGCGCTAGCGGGACCAGCGAGCCCAGCGCCAGCATGACCAGCGACGCCCGGCGCGTTGCCCGGCTATTGAGCGCAATGGTGATCCCCAGGAGCGAAGACAGCAGCAGCGCCACCGACATCACCACCATGAAGATCTGCATCGGCAGTTTGTTGACCTGGGGCGGCTTGGGCTTTGCGGCTTCTGGCTCTGCGGCTTCCGGCTGGGTGGATTTCACCAGTGCGATCGCGGGCTTGGCGGCTTCGGCGTGTTCGGTCCCGGATGCCTGTGCCTTGGGCAATTTTGAATCGCGGTGGATACTCGCCATCCAGACAAACCATGTCGGCGGCTCGCTGCCCCAGCCTTTTTCTTCATGCAGGCGGAAGGTCTGCAAAGCCCCCGACAAGGCGAAAAGGATGATCAGCGGCGCAAAGAACACCCCGAGGTAATAGTGGTAGCGGCGCAGCTTTTGCATTGTCTGGACCTTCAATGTCTGTCTCCCGCGGCCATCATGCCGATTGTGGTGCTGCGTTGTGCAACGATGCCATTACCCTGTGGCGAACAGCTTACAGACACGATCCAGCGCTGCATCGTAGGTGCTCAGCATCAATCGCACATCGATCAGCATAACGCCATTGGTACGGTTGGTCACCCAGTCCGCCCCACCCGGCAGTTTGCTCCCCGTCAATCTTGGCCCGGCTAAGCGCCACCCCGCCCGCCACCGACGCGCTGGCCCCTTCAATCGCCCCCGCAAACCGACTATACGCTTGGCAAACAAAAGGGAATCAGATGGTCGACAGCATTTTCATTGGAAAAGGCGAGGAACATCCGCAAGCGCTGGTGCTGAAACGCGCCAACCGTCACGGCCTGATCGCCGGTGCCACCGGCACCGGCAAGACAGTGACATTGCAAACCCTCGCCGAAGGCTTTTCCCGTGAAGGCGTGCCGGTGTTCCTGTCGGATGTTAAAGGGGATATCGCCGGCATGGCGATGCGTGGCAGTGACGCCGCTGCCTGGACCGGCAAGCGCGCCGCCGAAATCGGCATCGAAGATTATGACTATACCGGCAACCCGGTGGTATTCTGGGACCTGTTCGGCGAGCAGGGCCACCCGATCCGTACCACCATCTCCGAAATGGGACCGCTGCTGCTCGCCCGGTTGATGGGCCTCAACGAGACGCAGGAAGGCGTGTTGAGCGTCGCCTTCCGCTATGCCGATGACCTGGGGCTGCTGATCCTTGACCTGAAGGACCTGCAATCGGTGCTGAGCTTTTGTGCCGACAATGCCGGGGAACTGGCGAGCAAATATGGCAATGTCACCAAGGCGAGCATCGGCACCATCCAGCGGCAGTTGCTGCAACTGGAATCGCAGGGTGCCGGGTATTTCTTCGCCGAGCCGGCGCTCGACATTGCCGATTTCATCCGCACCGACAGCGAGGGCCGCGGCCAGGTCAACATCCTTGCTGCCGACAAGCTGATGCAATCGCCCCGGCTGTACGCCACCTTCCTGCTCTGGCTGCTGTCGGAACTGTTCGAAACGCTTCCCGAAGTCGGCGACCCTGACAAACCCAGGCTGGTGTTCTTTTTCGACGAAGCGCATCTGCTGTTCGATGAAGCCCCCAAGGCACTGATGAACAAGGTCGAACAGGTCGTCCGCCTGGTCCGTTCCAAAGGTGTCGGTGTCTATTTCATAAGCCAGAACCCCATCGACATTCCGGAAGCCGTCGCCGGGCAATTGGGCAATCGCGTTCAGCACGCGTTGCGCGCCTTCACCCCACGCGACCAGCGCGCCATAAAGGCGGCAGCCGAAACCTTCCGCAGCAACCCCAGGCTTGATGTCGGCACGGCAATCACCGAGCTGAAGGTCGGTGAAGCGTTGGTCTCGCTGTTGCAACAGGATGGCGCGCCATCGCCGGTGGAACGCACTCTCATCGCTCCGCCGCGCAGCCGGGTCGGCCCGGTTAGCCCGGCCGAACGCAGCGAAAAGATCAACGCCAGCCCCTTTGCCGGCAAATATGACGAAACCATCGACCGTGAATCTGCCTATGAAAAATTGAACGTCCGCGCGGCCGAAGCCGCCGAGCACGCCGCGCGCAGCGAAGCCGAGAAGGAAGCGGCCAAAGCCGCATCCCTGCAAGCCAAGCTTGATGCCGCTGCCGCTCGCGATCGTGTCCGCGCCGATGCCGCCGCCGCGAGGGAAGCCGCCGCTACGGCTCGGGTGGCCGCCCGCCCGCAACCGAAAAGTTTCACCGAGAAAATGATTGAATCCGCCGCACGCTCGGCGGCGACCTCGGTGGGACGGCAGCTCGGCGGCTCTTTTGGCAGCAAGCTGTTGCGCGGATTGCTCGGCAGTTTGCTGAGATAAGGCCTGTCGGCTGCTGCCGTCCGGGTTGAAATCCCCCTCGCTGCCTAGGCCGGCGGCATCGGATGCGGGGCAAGCCTGTGTTCAGTCGCGGTCGCTGCCGGTCAACTGGTCCTTGATGTGGGTGATCATCTGGCCGCGCTGGCGGTCACTGCGGCGGTTGGGGCTGATCGTGCCCAGCGCGGTGAGCCAGGCGCGGTCCCAGCTGCTGATCGTGTCGGTGCCGGTGCTGAACAGCCCCAGAATCGACGGCACGCCGGTCGGATCGGGCGGGAGCCGGGTGGGGGCAAGGGTCACCATCGCGACATGATCGGCGACGGCATTGAGCGGCTTGCCGGCGGCGAGCGTCACATCGACGACGGCGGTTGCCTGGGTGATCGACACCGACAGCTGCGTGTCGATCAGGCTCGACGAATAGCTGTTGGTTGCCACGGCATCGGGACCGATGGGCAGGGTGGCGGCACCGCCGGCCGTGGTGAGCGCGGTCGCACTATTACCGGCTCCGGCACCAACGCCGCTGCCATCGCCGACTTCCTCGCCATACCACCAGCGCACCGCCAGCGGCTCGCTAGTCAGCCGCTTTCTGGCCGCCATCGGCAGGCGCGCGACCAGCCCGGGGCGGCGTCGCAGAATGATGCCGGTGGTGCTACTGGCATCCTCGCTGAAGATGATGTTGAGGTTGGCGCGGCAGCCCGGCTTGCCCACCGCCATGCCGGCAGCGGCTGCAACGGCGCGCACCCGGTCCGTGACCCGGTTGGCGGCGGGATCGGTGATGCCTGTCACTTTCACGCAGACCGGCACCGTCCAGCGGCCATATTGGCCATAGCTGGGGGGTGGCAGCACCGCCTTGACGAAGGTGGTGGCGCGGGCTTCGGCTTCGGCCGGGGTCAGACGTGTCGCGGTGACCGTAATGGCAGTGTCGGCTGCGGGTTCGGGGGCGGCAAGGAGCAGCGCCAGCAAGGAAGCAAACATCGGGCAACTTTCAAGCATGCAACGCCCGACTTGCATCATGAACGAACCGCTGCGGCAAGCCGCCACTTGCCGCAGGCGCCGTGAGGCGCAAGGGTGACGGCACGATGGGGGACAATATGCGACGCAATGTGATGCTGGGCCTTGGCGGGATGCTGCTGGCCGGAACCGTGCTGGCGCAACCGGCGCCCGGCCCGGCCGAAACCAATGTCCGCGCCGCCATCGCCCGGGTCGAAAGGCACAACCCCGCTGTCAACGCCGTCCTCGCTATCGATCCGACTGCGATCGACCAGGCGCGTGTGCTCGACCGGATGCGCCGGGCGCGCGGGCCGCTTTATGGCGTGCCGCTGCTCATCAAGGATAATATCGACATGAAGGGCCCGCTGCCGACCACGGCGGGCAGTCTTGCACTGGCAGCCAATGTCACCAACCGTGACGCGCCGCTGCTCAGCGGCCTGCGCGCTTCGGGGGCGATCATCATCGGCAAGACCAACCTTTCCGAATGGGCCAACATGCGCGGCCGCCCGTCGATTTCGGGGTGGAGCGGTGCCGGCGGCCAGGTGCACAATCCGCACGCGCTTAACCGTACACCGTGCGGATCGTCATCGGGCAGCGGTGCCGCAGTCGCCGCCGGTATGGTCGATGCTGCCATCGGCACCGAAACCGATGGCTCGATCACCTGCCCGGCTGCGATCAACGGCATCGTCGGGCTGAAGCCCAGCGTTGGTCTCGTCAGCCGCACCCATGTCGTGCCCATCAGCCACAGCCAAGATACGGCGGGGCCGATGACCCGCGATATCCGCACCGCTGCATTGATGCTGACTGCCATGGCCGGCAGCGACCCCGCCGATGCGGCGACGGCCGATGCCGATGCGCAGCGCCGCGATTATGCGGCGGCGTTGCACCTCGATGCGCTGAAGGGGGTGCGGATCGGCGTCATGCGCTGGGCCGCCGGCTGGTCGGTGCCGGTCGATGCGCTGTTCGAAGCGGCGCTGGCAGTGCTCAAGGCCCGGGGTGCCGTGCTGGTCGATGTGCCGGCACCGAGCGGCACCGAAGGCGTTGGCGCGGCTGAATACAAGGTGCTGGTTACCGAATTGAAAACCGGGCTCAACGCCTATCTCGCCACTACACCGGCGGCGGTGCAGACCCGAACGCTGGCCGATGTCATCGCTTTCAACAATGCCATCCCGCGTGAGCAGGCGCTGTTCGGTCAGGAGCATTTCATTGTCGCCGAAGCGACCAAGGGGCTCGATGACCCGGAATACCAGACAGCGCGTGCCAACTCGCTCAAGGCTGCGACCGAGGCATTGGCCGGGATGATCGCGGCGGGAAAGGTCGCGGCGCTGGTGTCGCCCACCACGGCGCCGGCGGGCTTCATCGATGCGGTGCTAGCCGATCGTTTCGGCGGCGGGCGCAACGCCGGCGGGCTGGCGGCGGTCGCCGGTTGGCCGCACCTTACCGTGCCGATGGGGGCGGTGAAGGGCCTGCCGGTCGGCTTCAGTTTCATTGGCCCGCGCTGGAGCGAGGCGCAACTGCTGGCCTTTGGGTATGTCTATGAACAGGCGAGCCAGCAGCGGGTGACGCCGACATTTGCCGGATCGGTGGAGGCGCAACCGGCCTTTGCGCCGAGTTTCGCGCCACCGGCACGATAACCGTATCGCGGCTTGCCTTTGGCGGACGTATCCGCCATAGGCCGCGCTTCGCCTGACCCGGGGCATCCCCGGGCAATGGCGGCTGAACGAAGGCCGGAGAGGCGTTCCGCATGGTGCGGCGTCAACGATCGGCAGAGGAGTGACACTACATGCCATTGTATGAGCATGTCTTTCTCGCGCGTCAGGACCTGGCAGCAGCCCAGGTCGAAGCGCTGACGGAGACATTTTCCAAGATCATCGCCGACGGCAACGGTGCCGTGGCTTCCCATGAATATTGGGGCCTGCGCAGCCTGGCGTATCGTATCGCCAAGAATCGCAAGGCGCATTATGTCATGCTCAACATCGACGCGCCGGCCCCGGCCATCGCTGAAATGGAGCGCCAGGTCGCGCTCAATGAAGACATTATCCGCTACATGACGGTGCGTATCGAAGCATTGCCTGTGGAACCCAGCGCCATGATGAAGCGCGGCGATCGCGAACGCGAACGTGGTGCCGAAGGCGGCCGTGGTGATCGCGGCGACCGCGGCGATCGTGGTGACCGTGGCGACCGTGGTGACCGCCCGCGCGGTGGTGACCGTGGTGACCGCCCCGAACGCGCCCCGCGCGCTTTCTGATCGAAAGGATTAGACCATGGGACGTCCGTTTTTCCGCCGCCGCAAGAGCTGCCCGTTCTCGGGTGCCAACGCGCCTGTCATCGATTACAAGGATGTGCGCCTGCTGCAGGGTTTTGTCTCTGAACGGGGCAAGATCGTGCCGTCGCGCATCACCGCCGTTTCGGGCAAGAAGCAGCGCGAACTGGCCAAGGCCATCAAGCGCGCCCGCCACTTGGGCTTGCTGCCCTATCTGGTCAAGTAGGAGTAACCACAATGGAAATCATCCTGCTTGAACGCGTTGAAAAGCTTGGCAGCATTGGCGATATCGTCAATGTGAAGCCGGGTTTCGCCCGCAACTTCCTGCTGCCGCGCGGCAAAGCCCTGCGTGCATCTGAAGCCAACAAGAAGAAGTTCGAAGCCGATCGTGCCCGCATCGAGGCCGAAAATGCCAAGCGCCGCGACATTGCCCGCAGCGAAGCCAAGGATGTCGATGGCGCCAGCGTCGTCATGATCCGCCAGGCGTCGCAGACCGGGCAGCTGTTCGGTTCGGTCGCCGCGCGCGATCTCGCCGATGTGCTGACCGCTGGCGGCCACAAGGTTCACAAGAACCAGATCGTCCTCGACAAGCCGATCAAGACGCTCGGCATCCATGACGTCAAGGTGGCGCTCCACCCCGAAGTCGTGGTGATGGTCAAGGTCAACATCGCCCGCTCGCCCGAAGAAGCCGAGCTGCAGTCCAAGGGTGTCGACGTCAACGCCGACCTGTTCGATCGCGAAGAATCGGGCTTTGTCGAAGCGTTCGATCCCAACGCCGAACCCGGCATCCCGACCGGTGAAGCGCCGGCCGCCGAAGCCGCACCGGAAGCCGAAACCGAAGCCTGAAACCGGGCTTTTGGTTGAACAAAAAGGGCCGCGCTGCTTTCGGGCAGCGCGGCCTTTTGCTGTCCGGGTGCCAGCGCGCGGCGGGAAGGGGGTTGACCCTGTGGCGCACACAGGCCACTCCCGCCCCATGAGCGAAGAACCCGAAACCAGCCCCGCCGCAGAAACGCCGGCAATCACCGACACGCCGCCCGACCGGCTGTGTGCCAGCCCGCGCAGCCCACATTATGACGAGGCGGTGCTTGAACGCGGCGTCGGCATCGTTTTCGAAGGTGTGGAACGCACCAATGTCGACGAATATTGCATCTCCGAAGGTTGGGTGAAGGTTGCGGCCGGCAAGTCCAAGGACCGTTATGGTAACCCGCTGACCATCAAGCTGAAGGGCAAGGTCGAGCCTTATTTCAAAAGCTAGAGCGGGAGCCGGCGGCGATGGCTGATCTGTTCGGCGATGCAGCGGCGGCTCCGGCCCCCAATCCGCCGCTGGCGGAACGGTTGCGGCCACGCGCGCTCGCCGAGGTCGTGGGACAGGGCCATCTGACCGGGCCTGAAGGCGCCATCGGCCGCATGGTGGCGGCGGGATCGCTGAGCAGCCTCATCCTGTGGGGCCCGCCGGGCACCGGCAAGACCAGCATCGCGCGGCTGCTCGCCGAAGCAGTGGGCCTGCGTTTCGTCGGCATTTCGGCGGTGTTTTCGGGCGTTGCCGAACTGAAAAAGCTGTTTGCCGAAGCGCGGGACGCAGCCCGGGCGGGTCAGAAGACCTTGCTGTTCGTCGATGAAATCCATCGCTTCAATCGCGCCCAGCAGGACGGTTTTCTTGGCGTCGTCGAGGACGGCACGGTGACGCTCGTCGGCGCGACCACCGAAAACCCCAGCTTCGAATTGAACGCCGCCATCCTCAGCCGCGCGCAGGTGCTGATCGTGCGGCGGCTCGACGAAGCGGCGCTCGCCGAACTGCTTGATCGCGCCGAAGCCAGCGAGAGTCGGCCGCTGCCGCTGACCAGCGAGGCGCGCGCCGCGCTCATCGCTGCGGCGGATGGTGACGGGCGCTTCCTGCTCAACCAGGTCGAGCAGCTTTTTGCGGTGAAGCTGGCCGAATCGCTCGACCCCGCCGGGTTGGCGGCGCTGCTGCACCGGCGCATGCCGGTTTATGACAAGGACCGCGAGGGGCATTATGGGCTGATCTCGGCGCTGCACAAGGCGCTGCGCGGGTCGGACCCCGATGCGGCGCTGTATTATCTCGAACGCATGCTGACGGCGGGGGAAGCGCCGCTCTATCTGCTGCGCCGCCTCGTGCGCTTTGCCAGCGAGGATATCGGTATGGCCGATTCGAACGCGCTGGTGGTGACGCTGGCGGCCAAGGACGCCTATGACTTCCTCGGCTCGCCGGAAGGTGACCTCGCCATCGCGCACGCCTGTCTCTACCTTGCGACCGCGCCCAAATCCAATGCCGCCTATCGCGCCCACAAGGCCGCAGCCAAGGCGGCCGTGGCGACAGGCTCGCTGCCCCCGCCCGCGCACATCCTCAACGCGCCGACGCGGATGATGAAGGAACTCGGCTTCGGCAAGGGCTATGCCTATGA
>CAJAHV010000110.1 GCA_903939555.1 uncultured Alphaproteobacteria bacterium
CATGGCATGGATGACCGAGCCGGCGCCGAGGAACAGCAGCGCCTTGAAAAAGGCGTGGGTGAACAAGTGGAACATCGCCGCGCCATAGGCCCCCGAGCCAGCGGCAAAGAACATATAGCCGAGCTGCGAACAGGTCGAATAGGCGATGACGCGCTTGATATCGGTCTGCACCAGCGCCACCGAGGCGGCGAACAAGGCGGTGGCAGCGCCGACATAGGTGACGACGGTTTGCGCCGTCAGGCTGGCTTCGAACATAGGCGACAGGCGGCAGACCATGAAGACGCCGGCGGTAACCATGGTCGCGGCATGGATCAGCGCCGACACCGGCGTCGGGCCTTCCATTGCATCGGGCAGCCAGGTGTGCAGGCCCAATTGCGCCGATTTGCCCATCGCGCCGACGAACAGCAGCAGGCAGATCGTCGTCATCACGTCGAAGCGCGCGCCGAGGAAGGAGAAGGTTGCACCTGCTTGGCCGCCCACGGCCGCCAGAATGGCGTCGATCGAGACGGTGCCGAACACCATGAAGGTCGCGAAAATGCCGAGCGAAAAGCCGAAATCACCCACCCGATTGACCACGAATGCCTTGATCGCGGCGGCGTTGGCGCTGGGCTTGGTGTACCAGAAACCGATGAGCAGATAGGAAGCGAGGCCGACCCCTTCCCAGCCCATGAACATCTGGACGAGGTTATCGGCGGTCACCAGCATCAGCATGGCGAAGGTGAACAGCGACAGATAGGCGAAGAAGCGTGATTGCGACGGGTCTTCCTCCATATAGCCCCAGCTATAGAGGTGGACGAGCGCCGACACGCTGGTGACGACAACCAGCATCACCGCGGTCAGCGTATCGACCTTGAGCGCCCATTGCACGGAAAGATCACCCGACTGGATCCAGTCGAGCACCGGCACGGTGGTGGCGGCGGCACCCGACAGCCAGAACTGGCTGAACACCGCCCATGACAGGCCTGCCGAAACGAACAAGCCGCCGGTTGTGACGATCTTGGCAGCCTTGTGGCCAATGACACGGCCGCCCAGCCCGGCGACCAGCGCCATGAGCAGCGGCAGAAAAACGAGGAGCTGAATCACCTGGGGTCAGCCCTTCATCATGTCGGTATCGTCAACCGCGATCGTGCCGCGGTTGCGGAAATAAATGACCAGGATGGCCAGCCCGATCGCCGCCTCGCCAGCCGCGACGGTCAGCACGAACATGGCGAAGACCTGGCCATGAATGTCGTGCAGATAGGCCGAAAAGGCGACCAGATTGATGTTCACCGCGAGCAGGATCAGCTCGATCGACATCAGGATGATGATGACATTCTTGCGGTTGATGAAGATGCCGAGCACCCCCAGCACGAACAGCGCCGCCGACACCGTCAGATAGTGGCTCAGTCCGATCACAGCTCGACCCCTTCGCCGATGCCCGGCTGCGCCTTGTGGACGGCATTGGCCGGGGTGCGCGCCACCTGCGCGGCGATGCTCTGGCGCTTGGTGCCGACCCGCTGGCGATGCGTCAGCACGATCGCGCCGATCATCGAGACCAGCAGCACCAGCCCGGATGCCTGGAAGACATACAGGTAGCGGGTGTAGAGTACCGAGCCGAGCCATTGCGTGTTCGACATGCCTTCAGGGGAGCCGCCCAGCGTTTCGAACATGACGACGCCATCACCGGGCGCCCAATTGCCGACGGCGACCAGCACTTCCCCCAGAATGACCCCGGCGACGGCAAGGCCAAGCGGCAGATATTTGGCAAAACCCGATTTCAGCGCGGCGAAATCAATATCGAGCATCATCACGACGAACAGGAACAGCACCGCGACGGCACCGACATAGACGATGACCAGCAGCATCGCGAGAAACTCGGCGCCAAGCAGGATGAACAGCCCGGCCGC
>CAJAHV010000111.1 GCA_903939555.1 uncultured Alphaproteobacteria bacterium
AGCCCCTGCAACGCTGCATCGCGCGGGCGGCTGGTGGCGCCGGCGTTTGCCGCGCTGGCGAGGTTGCCGAAGCTTAAGGCAGCGTAATTATGGGTCGGGCCGATGAGGCCATCGAAGTTGATCTCGCGGATCAAGCCGATAGCCCCACCGCAATCGCACCTTCGGGAACGTCCGCTTCCAGGCTTGCCACCGGCCAGGCGCTGTAATCCGCCGCATAATAGGCGCTCGGGCGATGGTTGCCCGACAGGCCGATGCCGCCGAACGGCGCGTTGGAGGCGGCACCATTGGTCGGGCGGTTCCAGTTGACGACACCGGCGCGGGCAGCGGCCCAGAAGCGGTCATACAGCGCCGCATCGCCGCCGATCAGCCCCGCCGACAGGCCGAACCGCGTCGCATTGGCGGCAGCGATCGCGGCATCCCAATCGGCCACCCGCGTCATTTGCAGGAACGGCCCGAACAGTTCGGCATCGGCCAGGCCCGACAGGCCGGTGACATCGAACAGTCCCGGGGTGAGGAAGGGCCGGTCAGGGCGGAGCCGGTCGAGCCGGCGGATGACGCGCGCGCCGCGGGCGACCAGCGCTTCGGCACCCGCCACCAGCCCGTCGGCGGCGCGGTTGGCGATCACCGGGCCGATGAACGGCTGCGGTTCATCAAAGGGCGCGCCGATGATGATGCGGTCGATCAATGCCGTCACCCGGTCGAGCAACGGGCCTTCGTCACCATCGCGCACGATCAGGCGCCGGGCACAGGTGCAGCGCTGCCCGGCCGACAGATAGGCCGATTGCACGACGAGCGCCGCCACGGCATCGAGCGTGTCGGGCGCTGCATCCCAGACGATGAGCGGGTTGTTGCCGCCCATTTCGAGCGCGAGAATCTTGCCCGGCGTGGCGGCGAACTGCCGGGCCAGCGCCGCGCCGACGTGCGCCGAGCCGGTGAACAGCAAGCCGTCGATATCGGCTGCCGCCAGGTCGCGCCCCGTTTCGCCGCCGCCATGGACGATGTTGAGCACACCGCCGGGCAGCCCCGCCGCCGCCCAGCAATCGGCCATGAAGTCCGCCACTGCCGGCGTCAGCTCCGATGGCTTGAAGACGATGCTGTTGCCGGCCAGCAGCGCCGGCACGATATGGCCATTGGGCAGGTGTGCCGGGAAATTATAGGGGCCGAGCACCGCCAGCACGCCGTGCGGCTTGTGGCGCAGCACTTGCCGAACACCGCCGACTTCACCCGTCCGCGATCCGGCGCGCTCGGCTTGCGCCTGGATCGAGATATCGACCTTGGCGGCAACGCTGGCGACTTCGGTTTTCGTTTCCCACAGCGGCTTGCCGGTTTCGCTGGCGATCAGGCGGGAAAAGGCCTCGGCGCGGTCCTGCACCACCGCCTTGAAGGCGCGCACCACGGCAATGCGATCACCCTGCGACGCCAGCGCCCAACCGGGCAGCGCTTCGCGGGCGCGCGCCACGGCGGCGCCGACATCGCCGGACGCGCCCTGCCAGAGCACAGTGCCGGTGCAGGGATCGGTCGATACGAATTCTCGTGATTCAAAAACCGACATGACGCACTTCGTCTCCGATACCGATGCCCATCGCCATCGCCTCGCCGGCGGCCAGCGTGCAACCGTGCGCCGCCGTGCCGACATGGCCGATGAACGCCCGAAAATCCGACAGCCGGCCATGCGCGACCAGCGAACGTGCCCCGCCATCGGCCAGCGCCGCCACGGGCGCGGCGCGTGATTCGCGCACGCTGCGCAACTGGTCGGTGCGTGCCGTCACGGTCGGGCCGCCGTCGAAGATGTCGACATAATTATCAAAGGCAAAACCTTCTGCCTCGAGCATCGCCAGCGCGGCGCGGCCCTTGGCGTGCGGCTGGCCGATGACGGCGCGCGCTGTTTCCGGCAGCAGCGCGGTATAGATCGGGTGCCCGGGCATCAGATCGGCAATGAACTGGCTGCCGTTGATGGCGTTGAAATGATCGGCTTCGGGAAAGGTCATGCCGAAAAATTGCCGGCCGAGCCCATCCCAGAACGGCGAATTGCCATCGTCATCGAGCACGCCGCGCAACTCCGCCAGCATCTTGTCGCCGAACCGCGCCCGGTGCTGGGCAATGAACAGATAGCGCGACCGCGCCAGCAGACGGCCCAGCCCGCCGGTGCGCAGATCGGGGTGCAGGAACAGCCCGCCGACTTCGCTGGCACCATCATGGTCGGTGGTCAGGCTGAGGAAGGG
>CAJAHV010000112.1 GCA_903939555.1 uncultured Alphaproteobacteria bacterium
ATCTTCGACGTGACGGTCCACGGGCCGTGGCAACATGACGGCCCCGGCGTGGGCATGGTCACCGGCTATCCCGGCTGCGGCACCACCCAGGCCTTTCTCGATTTCGGCGTCCCCGGCCAGTTGATCGAACTCATCGAATATCAACGCGGCGGCGTGCCGATCGATGCCGCCAACGGCAATGCCGGCGCCGTGCATTTCTGCATCGTGGTGGACGATGTCGAGGCACTGTTCACCGATCTGTCGGCGCGCGGCCACCGCTTTGTCTCGCGGCCGTTCAGCACGCCCGACAACCCGCATTTCTGCGGGAAACTGGTCTATCTCATCGACCCCGACGGCATCCGCATCGAACTGTTCGAACCGCGCCTGCCCGGCTGACAGCAAGGCGGTTGGTTGGTGACCGGGCAGGCAAGGCCTCCGGCGGCGGCTTTCTTACCGCCGGAGGCACTTAGCAGACGCCGGGTTCAATCCGCTTTGGCCGGCACCAGCGCCGGCGGCAGGTCCTTGAACCAACTGTCGGTTTCCACCCGGCAGCAGATACGCCAGCCGTCCGGGGTACGCCGCCACTGGTCGCGATAGGTGGCGCCGCAAAAGAACAACGCCGGGCCATCGGGGCCGACAAAGGTCATCGGGTTGAACAGCATCGTGTTCGACGTCGCGGTGTCGCCGGCCAGCCGGATCTGCGGCAGGCCGATGAGATGCTGCGAATGCGGGAAACTGCCCAGCGCCTTGACCAGCCAGGGCTTGATCCGCGCCCAATCGCCGGTCTCGCCCCCGGTTGCGGTATAGTCGAAGCTCGCGTCCGGGGTGAACACCGCATCGAGCGCGTCCCAATCCTTGGCGTCGAGCGCATAGGCATAGTCCGCCAGCACCGCCTGGATTCCGAGAATGTCGGAGATTTGTTGCAGGTCCATCGAAGCTCTCCAGGCGTGCGAACGACGCGGGTGTCACCCCGGGGGCCCGGCTTTTCTTGCCGCGTGACCAAAGCAAGCCGGGTCCCGGGTCAAGCCCGGGATGACAGCGAAACGCTTACCCGTTGTACCGCCCGGCATAGAATTGCATGAACCATTGGCGCCACAACAGGATCGGGCCGTCGCCATCGCAGAGCAAAGGCTGCGGCCGGTATTTCTTGTTGTCCCAGACGATCATATCGACCGATTCGAACCCGGCCGATTCTTCGTCCGCCGTCGATCCGATCGAATGTTCATACAGCTTCTGGCCGACCTTGGCTTCGGTGGAGCCTTCGGGATAGCGGCGGTGGGTAAACTGCATCCGCGTGCGGGTCAGTTCCTTGTTCACCGGCAACGACGTGGCGAACATCGTCATCACCACATCGTCCTGGGTGAAGTGCATGATCGAAATGCCCGGGCCGTGCTGTTTGCCGACGATATAGCCATTGCCGATATCGACGTTGAAAAACGGCCCTTCGGCGCTGGCCTTGCCCGGCGGGATACCCGGGGCGCCATGCAGATAGTGGAGATGGGCGAAATCGACGCCATTTTCTCCGATTTCCTGGATGGCGGTGCCAATGTCCCAGCTGCCGCGCGGCAGGGTGACGAAATCCGCATCTTCGAACTCGGGCACATCGGGCACGGCCCACAGCGGCTCGATGGCGTCGGGGTGATACCAGACGAAGATCGAGCCATAGCGTTCCTCGACCGGCAGGGCGCGCAGGATCGGCTTCTTGCGCGCCAGCGGCGGCATCACCTTGGCATAGGGGATTTTCTTGCACCAACCCGCAGTGTCATATTCCCAGAAGTGGAACGGGCAGCGGATATTGTCGCCCTGCACGGTGCCGCCATGGCCGAGATGCGCCCCCAGATGCGGGCAGAACGGATCGGTAACGCCGACCTTGCCGCTTTCGCCGCGGAACATCACCCATTCCTGGTCGAAGGCCTGGACGTTGCGGATCTCGCCCGGCGCCAGCTTGGCCGATTCCTCGATCATGAACCAGCCATAGGGGATGGGGAACGGGCAGCGTTCGAGTTCCTGCGAGGTCTGGATACGGTCGATGGGAGTCATCTCGTTCATGGCTGTTTTCCTTTCCCGGGGATGTTGCGCTCGCCGGTGATCTTCACCTTGAAGCTGTTGGCGGGGCCAGGCGTTGGCGCCGTCTTGGTTTTCAGCACATAATCGGGGTGTTCGAGGGCCAGGTCATAGCGGTGGAACACCCGCGCGATCGCCACCGCCATCAACACTTCCGCCAGCCCCTGCCCGAGGCATGAATGCGGCCCGCGACCGAAAGGCGAATAGGCGCCCTTCTGCAGATGTTCGGCGCGCGGCCGGTTGTAGCGGTCGATGTCGAAGGTCGCAGGATCGGGGAAGAATTCGTGCATGAAATGCGGCACGCTGGTGCCGATATACAGCATTTCATGTTCCGGAATGGTGAAGCCGGCGAACTCGAAATCGCGCGTCGCGGTGCGCATCTGGGCAACCGCGATCGGCCATAGCCGCATCGCTTCCATCACCGCGCCGTTGATCGCTTTCAGGCCGCGCACATCGGCTTCGTCGATGCTCGGCTTGGCGAACAAGGCGTCGGCCTCGGCCTTGATGCGGGCGTGGATATCGGGGTGCTTGACGATGCCATAGATGCACGCCGCCATGGTGTTGGCGGCGGTATCGAGCCCCGCCACATAGGGGCCTGTCACCGTGAGAATCAGATTCTCGTCGGGCATCAGGTCCTTGTCGGTCTTGTTGGCGCGCAGGACATCGGTGATGGCGTTCCGGGGCGCGCCGCCGGCGGCTTCCTTCGCCTCGAAATCGGCGATCATCGCCCGGCCCAGTTCATCGACCCGGCGCCGCGCCGTCTTGTAGCGCGGGTCCTTGAGCATGATCGACGGCCGCTGCCGCGTGACGAGCACGTTGAGGATGGTCAGGATCGCGAAGCGGATATCCTTGATATAATCGAGCGGCGCCGATCCGGTCAGCATCATGCCCAATTGTTCGACGACCAGATATTGCATCGCCTCGATGACCGGGATGGTGGTGCCGACCCGCCAGCGCCGGCTGAGCGCGTTTTCGGTGATCGCCACCAGCGTGTCATATTGGCCGGCCACCGATTCACGCGAAAAGCCGTCGCGCATCAGCGTGCGCAGCCGGACATGGCGTTCGCCATCGGCCCCGGTCAGCGTTTCGGTGGCGCCATATTCGCGGACCAGCCCTTCCCAGAACTCCTTCGACCGCATCGAATCGCGGCCCTGACGGGTGGTCAGGAACATCGCCGCTTCGGGGCCGGCGATGACGATGCTTTCGCGGCCGAACACCTTGATGCGGTAAACCGGGCCATGGGCGCGATAGGCACGCAAAAAGAACGCCGCCGGGTCCTTGGCCATTTCCAGCGTGTTGCCGATCCACGGCAGGCCGGGGACGACCGGAATCGCCCCCGCCGGCGCCGCCTTCGGCGGATCGGGCGCCATTTCATCGGCGGAATCGGCTTCCATCACGCTGGCCATCTCTGGGTCCTTCACGGAGTCAGCATATGTTCGATGAACATCGCTGCCTCGGGCGGATAGGGCGGGTAGAACATCATCGAGCTTTGCGACTGGTCGAGCGAATCCTCGACGACACCGCGCGGGTTGGAAAATTCGATGAAGCCGGCGCGCCCCCCCAGCCGGCCGATGCCGCTATGATTGGCGCCGCCAAAGGGCAGCGTCGCGATATTGGCCTGGACGACGGCATTGTTGATGGCGCTGGTGCCGGCGCGGGTATGATCGATGAAATAATCGGCCATTTCGCGATTCTGGGTGAAGACATAAAGCCCGAGCGGCTTGGGGCGCTTGGCGACTTCCTTGACGGCTTCCTCGCGAGTCGCAAACGGCTGCACAAAGATCACCGGGCCAAAGACTTCCTCGTCGAAAATGTCCATCGCCGGGGTGACGCCTTCAAGGATGGTCGGCGCGATGAAGCGTTTCGCCACATCGATCTCGCCGCCGAAAACGACCTTGGCGCCCTTGGCCACGGCATCGTCGATCAGCGCCTTGATACGCAGCGTATGGCGTTCATTGACGATGCGCGGCAGGTCGGCGGAGGTGTCGAAGCCCGTCCCGTTCGGGTTGAACATCGCGCTGATCTTGGTTTTCAACGCGTCGACAAAGGCATCCTTCACCGTTGCATCGACCAGCACATAATCGGGGCTGAGGCAGACCTGCCCGGCGATGAGATGCCGGGCATAGCCGATCTTGGCGGCAGCATCGGCGAGATCGGCATCGGCAGCGACAATGGCGGGGTTCTTGCCGCCCATTTCCAGCGTCACCCCGGCAAAATGCTTGGCGGCGGCTTCCATCACGAAGCGGCCGATGCGGTTGTTGCCGACATAGCAGATATGGTTGAACGGCAGTTCGAGCAGCGCCTGTGCGGTTTCCGGCCCGCCGGTGACCACGGCAATCTCGTCGGCAAGCCCGGCCTTCTCGATGATCTGCTTGACCAATTCGGCCGATTGCGGCGCGACTTCGGACGGCTTGATGACGATGGCATTGCCCGCCGCGATCATGCTGATCGCCGGCGACAGGCTGATCAGCACCGGCGAATTCCAGGTGGCGAGGTGCAGCACGACGCCCTTGGGCTCATAATGCACATAGGCGTCGCGGCCCATCAGTTCGGGCACGGCTTCCACCTTTTCGCGCGCCATCCAGCCTTCCAGCCGCTCGCAGAAATACTGGATCTCGCCCTTCAGCGGGATGAGATGCAGCTTGCCGTCCATGCCGAGCTCTTCGAACCCGGCGGCGCTGATCTCGGCGCGCAGATCATAGGTCGCCTGATACAGCCGGCGCAATTTGTCGATGCGCTCGGCCGGGGTCGAACGCGCGATGGCCGGGGCGGCCGCTGCCAGCCGGTCGAAGATCGCCTGATACGGGTTCATCGGTCAGGCCCCTCAAAACATCTGCGGAACGGTGGGGTGGCGGCGCGCCAGCATATCGTCGGTGCGCTTGCGCACGGCGTCCTTGGTGACATCGGTCAACGGCAGGATGTAGAAATCGTCGCGCAGCAACGAAGTGTAGACTTCCTCGGCGAAATCCACCGGGTCGGTGGTTTCGACTTCGCGACCGATGAACTGCTTCATGACGATCTGGAAGGTCTCCATGTCGTCGATGCCGCCGCCGGCGCGAATGATCGGATCGTCATAATCCTTTTGCAAATTGCGGTGCGAGCCGAACAAATTGGTATCGACGACATGCGGCCCCGGGAACAGGATCGCCGCCTTGATGTCGGACTGCACCATGTCGAGCTGATATTGCAGCACTTCCATCAACGCGATCAGCGCCGCCTTGGAAGCCGAATAGGCCGGCGAATTGGGCGGGAACACGATGCCGGCGCCCGATGACGTCGCCGCCATCAGCCCGCCCTCATTCTGCTCGAACATGCGCGGCAGGAACGACAATATGCCGTTCAATGGCCCGAAGAAATTGACATCCATCGCCCAGCGGAAGGATTTTTCCGGGGATGTCCAGATGCTCGGGCCACCGCCGCCGCCAACGCCAGCATTGTTGAACACGGCATGGACCTTGCCCCATTTGGCAAAGGCCGCGTCGCGCAACGCATCGACTTCATCGCGCTTCGACGCATCGCAGACGATGCCGATTGCAGTGCCGCCGCCGTCATTGATCTCGGCGACCGCCTTGTCGAGCGCGCCGCCTTCGATATCGCTGAGCACGATCTTGGCGCCGGCCTTGGCCAGCCGGTGCGACAGCGCCTTGCCAACGCCGCTGGCGGCCCCGGTGATGACGGCGACTTTATCGGTGAAATCCATGTTTCTCTCCCCGGAAAATAAGAATTGCCGCCGGCGGCCGGGGCCTGACACCCCGGACCCCCGTCAGGTTATGGATTCGCCTCTTTGCCGGGCGATTTGTTCGATGAAAGGTTGCAGCAGTTCGGCGGCCAGCTGGCTGGTTTCCGCTGCGTAGAGTTCGGCTGTGGCGCGCATCAGCGGCAGCGATGCCTGTGACCGGGCGATCGCCCGCGCCACGGCGGCGCTGGTCTTTTGCCCTTTGGCGGCATTGGCGCGCTCCCGCGCCACCGCCACCGCCGCGCCAAAGGCGATGAAGCCGGTATGCCGGACGATGCGCACCGCTTCGGCCAGCGCAAAGCCGCGCGCCACCATCACCGCCAGAAAACCATCGACCATTTCGACTTCGGTTTCAAAGCCGAAGCCGCCTTCGGCAAATTGCGCGATCGCCCGCGGTTCGGAAACCAGCGCCTCCTGCAACGCCAGCGCATATTCGCGGACATAATCAGCCCAAGGTTGCCCGGTATCGCGCGGCAGGGGCAGCCGTGCCACCTGCCGGCTGACCGCCAGCCGCACCAGCGCGTCGCGTCCCGACACATATTGATACAGCGTCGCCACCCCGACACCGAGATGTTCGGCGAGGACACCCATGTTGAAGCGATCGAGCCCGATCGCCAGCGCGCCATCGAGCACCTGGTCGAGCGTCAACAGCCGCGGCCGCCCGGGACGCGCAGGGATCGCACGCGGGGCAATGGCACGCGGGGCGATGGCCCGCGAGGCAATGGCGACGGTGCTGGCGACTCCGGCAGGCATTTTCCGAAGCTAATTCGATAAATCCCGGCGGTAAAGACCCATCGTCGAAAATCGTAACGAAACCCGGAAAAATATGCGCAAACCTGCAATCAACACCCTTTACAAGCACCCTATGCTAAGCCATCGCAACCCCACAGCCGTCGCATCAGACGATCGGCCAAGAGAGGTTGACCGGCGCAATGCTCGACAAACGCATGACTCTGGCCGAGGTGGTCGGCCAGTTGCAAACCTGCAATCAACGCCCTTTACAAGCGCCCTATGCTAAGCCATCGCAACCCCACAGCCGTCGCATCAGACGATCGGCCAAGGGAGGTTGACCGGCGCAATGCTCGACAAGCGCATGACCCTGGCAGAGGTGGTCGGCCAGTTGCAAAACGGCATGACCATCGGCATCGGCGGCTGGGGGCCGCGCCGCAAACCCATGGCACTGCTGCGCGAGATTCTGCGCTCGGGCCTCACCGATCTCACCATCGTCGCCTATGGCGGTGCCGATGTCGGCATGCTGGCGGCGGCAGGGCGGATCCGCAAGCTGGTTTTCGCTTTCGTGTCATTGGACGCCATCCCGCTCGAACCCTGGTTCCGTAAAGCGCGCGAGGCGGGCAGCATCGATGTGCTCGAACTTGATGAAGGCATGTTCCAATGGGGGCTCAAGGCCGCCGCCTTTGGCCTGCCGTTCCTGCCGACCCGCGTCGGGCTCGGCACGGATCTGGCGGCGCTCGGCGGCTTGAAGACCGTCACCTCGCCCTATGACGACGCCGAAACGCTGATCGCCATGCCGGCGCTCACGCTCGATGCGGCGCTGCTCCACGTCAACCGCAGCGACTGGCGCGGCAATATCCAGGCCTTTGGGCCAGACACCTATTATGACGAATGGTTTGCCAAAGCGGCGACCCGCTGTTTCGTCACCGCCGAAGAGGTCGTCGAGCGGATGGAGGACGCCTATCCGGGCGACACCCAAGCCAATATCGTGCCACGCTGCTTCATTTCGGGTGTCGTGTCGGCTCCCGGCGGGGCGCACCCGTCGTCGATGCCGCCGCTCTATGGCTGGGACAGCAAGTTCCTCAAGGCCTATACCGGCGCTGCGGCGGCCGAAGGCGGCTGGGCCGCCTGGGCTGCCGAAAACATCGGCGCGACCGAGGCCGATTATCTGGCCAAAGTCGGTGGCCTTGCCGCCGTTTCCGCCCTCCCGCTGCCGGTGTTCTGATGGCAACTCTCGCTGAACTCTGCATCCTTGCCTGTTCCGAAGCCTTTCGCGGCGGCGGCGAGATCATCGCCACCGGGGTCGGCCCGGTGCCGCGCGTCGCTGCCGGCCTCGCCAAGCTGACCCATACGCCCGAACTGATGATGACCGATGGCGAGGCCTATCTCGTCGAGGAACCGGTGCCGATCGGGCCGCGCGGCGATTACCAGCCCAAATTCGCCGGACATCTGCCGTTCTCGCGCTTCTTCGACGATGCCGTCTGGACCGGCCGCCGCCATGCGATGGTGACCCCGACCCAGATCGACCGCTTCGGCCAGACCAATCTCTCGGCATTGGGCGGCACCCACAAGCAACCCAAGGTGCAGATGCTCGGGGTGCGCGGTTTCCCCGGCAACAGCGTCTATCACCCCAATTCGATGTTCATTCCGGCGCACAGCGCCCGCGTCTTCTGCGCCGGTGAAGTCGATATGGTGAGCAGCGCCGGCTACAATCCCGCCAAGCGCGTGCCCGGCGGCAATTACACCGGCATCGACCTGCGCCGCATCGTCACCAATTTGTGCGTCATGGACTTTGGCGGCCCCGATCACGCCATCCGGGTGATCTCGCTGCATCCCGGCGTAAGCTTCGACGAAGTGCAGGCCGCCACCGGCTTCCCGCTGCTGCTTGCCGATGCGGCCGGCGTCACCGCCATTCCCGATGCCGGCACGCTGGCGATCATCACGAGGCTTGACCCGCACGGGATTCGTGCCAGCGTCATCAAGGACAATCCCCCGGCGCAAAGGGCCTGACATGAGCGATTTCGTCGAACCGAAAAAAGTCGATGTCGTCTACGAAACCGACGAGCCGGTGCTTTACACCACCGACGGCGCGGTCGCGACGATCACCATGAACCGGCCGCAGTTCCACAATTCGCAGAACAGCCAGATGACCTACGCCCTCGATGCCGCGTTCCGCCGCGCCACCGATGACGATGCCATCAAGGTCATCATCCTCGCCGGCACCGGCAAGCATTTTTCCGCCGGCCATGACATCGGCACCCCGGGGCGCGACATCACCCTGCCGTTCGAGCGCAAGCTGCTCTACCCCGACCATACCAACAAGCCCGGCGCCGAAATGCTCTATACCCGCGAGCAGGAAGTCTATCTCGGCATGTGCCGGCGCTGGCGCGACATTCCCAAGCCGACCATCGCCTGTGTGCAGGGTGCCTGCATCGCCGGCGGGCTGATGCTGGCGTGGGTCTGCGACCTGATCATCGCCTCCGACGATGCCTTCTTCCAGGATCCGGTCAACCGCATGGGCATTCCCGGTGTCGAATATTTCGCCCATGGCTTTGAACTGCCGCCGCGCGTCGCCAAGGAGTTCCTGTTGCTCGGCGAGCGCATGCCCGCCGCCCGCGCCTATCAGTTCGGCATGGTCAACCGGTTGTTCCCGCGCGAAACGCTCGCCGCTGAAACCGCCGCGATCGCCGCCGAACTCGCGACGCGGCCGCGCCTCGGCAACTGGCTCAGCAAGCAGGCGCTCAACCATGTCGAGGAACTGCGCGGCAAGCGCAGCGCCATGGACGCGGTGTTCCACATGCACCATTTCGCCCATGCCCAAAATGATCTCGTCTCGGGCAACAGCCTGGGCGGACTCGATGGCAAGAGCATGGCCGCAGCCAACAAGTCGGCCGAAACCAAGGCGCAGGCCAAAAGTGGCTGATCCGCTCGCCACCGTGCTGACCGAGCGGCTGGGCTGCCGCTATCCGATCATCCAGACCGCGATGGGCTGGGTGGCGGAGCCGCAGCTGGTCGCCGCCACCTGCAACGCCGGGGCCTTTGGTTTCCTCGGCGCCGCGGTGATGCAACCGGCGGAAGCGCGCACCAAGCTCGCCGCGCTGCGCGGCCTCACCGACCGGCCGTTCGGCGTCAATTTCCACATGTTCCAGCCCGGTGCTGCCGAAATCGTCGATCTCGTCATCGCCAACAAGCAACAGGTGCGCGCCGTCAGCTTCGGGCGCGGCCCGGACAAAAAGATGATCGGCCGATTTCGCGATGCCGGCATCCTGTGCATCCCGACCGTGGGTGCGGTGAAGCACGCGCAAAAGATGGTCGAACTCGGCTGCGACATGGTCACCGTGCAGGGCGGCGAAGGCGGCGGCCACACCGGATCGGTGCCGACGACGGTGCTGCTGCCGCAAGTGCTCGACAATGTGCAGGTGCCGGTCATCGCCGCCGGAGGCTTTGCCGATGGCCGTGGCCTTGCCGCCGCGCTGGCCTATGGCGCCGTTGGCATCGCCATGGGCACGCGCTTCCTGATGACCGCCGAAAGCCCGGTGCCGGCGGCCTCGAAAGCCCGCTACACCAAGGCCGGTACCGACCAGATCATCGTTTCCACCAAGGTCGATGGCATGCCGCAGCGCATGATCCGCACGCCCTTGCTCGACCGCATCGAAGCGTCGGGGACAATCGGGATGTGGCTGCGCGCGCTCGAAGCCGGGCTGGCGATGAAGAAACAGACCGGCGCCTCCTGGGCACAGCTTTATGCCACAGCCAAGGGCATGACCTCGCATGGCGGCCTGTCGCTGCCGCAGGCGATGATGGCGGCATCGGCACCGATGCTGATCATGCGCGCGGTGGTCGATGGCGACCCCGAAACCGGGCTGCTCGCCACGGGTGTCGTCGGCGGCCGGATCAGCGATCTGCCGACCTGCGCCGAACTGGTCGATGGCATCGTCGCGCAAGCCCGCGCCCGCTGCGCGGCACTGGCGGGTTGATGACCAATAGCGCCCTCAAGCCCCCCTCTCCCGCCTGCGGGAGAGGCGAGACGCGCGCCAGCGC
>CAJAHV010000113.1 GCA_903939555.1 uncultured Alphaproteobacteria bacterium
CCAGGTTGTCATGCCAGGCTTCGCGAATACCCATAACCACCTCGTGCAGGGGGCGTTCCGGGGCTATAATGACGATCGCTGGCCGGTGCTGGACCTGCCGACGGCGGTACGTAACCTGCTCCACCATCTGTTCACCATGGCCGGGCGCATGGATGCCGAGCGTACCTGCAAGATAGTGCGGCTGCACTTGTTGGACCTTCTGAAATCCGGCTACACTGCTACTCACGACGAGCATTTCACCAATCTACTGACCGAGAGTGTCGATGGCGCCTGGCAAGCGGTAGCCGAGAGTGGCATTCGCGGCTTTCTCGCCCGTTGCATCGTCAATGGCGAGCGCATTCCCAAGGCCGGCTGCGAGACGGTGGAGTCCGGGATGCTGGAGGTGGAACGGCTGCGCGCCCGCTTCAACTCGCCGCTGATCGAGGTCGTGCCGGGCATCCTCAACTTCTCCTTTCTTGATGATCCGGAGGATATGCGTCGCATCCGTAATGGTGCAGATGTGCTAGGTTGCCGGCTGGATGTGGACATGACGGACAACAGCCGGGGCGCCGGCCTGCGGGCGCGCGGCTTTGAGGGCGGCCAGCTGGATTATTACCGCAGCTTCGGCGTGCTCGATGGTCCGACCTATGCCGGCAAGGCGCATGAACTGCTGCCGCATGAATATGCTCTGCTGGTGGCGCTCGATGCCCGGGTGTCGATGGTGCCAGTGCTGCGCTTTTTTGATGGCCGGGGGCTGCCACTGCACCATTTCCTGTCGCATGGCATCCTGCCCGGCATCGGCAGCGATGCGCCGCTGGTCTCTGATTGTCAAAGCCCGTTCGAGTTGATGCGCAAGCTAATCCTGGCGCAGAACCTCGCCGTAAAGCGCGAACTGGCTGAGGGCGGCACACGGCCTGAACCAGAGCATTGGGCCACGGCGGAAAAGGTCATCGAGATGGGCACACTCGGCGGCGCACGCACGCTGTTCATGGACGACGTTTCAGGATCGCTGGAGCTTGGCAAGGAGGCGGATTGCATCATAGTCGATCTTGACCGCGCCGAGACTCGCCCAATGCATGGCACCCGGCGGCTGCCGGGCGTGCTCGTGTGGGCTGGGGCTGCCGCTAATGTCGATACGGTATTTGTAGCCGGGCGCAAGCTGGTGGCGGGCGGGCGCTCGACGGTTTGGGATGAAGGCGTGGTGATCGCCGAGGCCGAGCAGGCGCTGGCCAACATAGCGGCGGAAACCGGGCTATACGCCATGATGCCTGACCGTACATCGGGCCAGAACTTCCGCGGCTGGAGCTATATCGGATGAGCGACATGCAGCCCTTTGCCGATTCTGAATGGCCGGAGAGCATCGCCGATATGCGGGCGGGCTTTGCCGGACGGCTCAATGTCTACCGCGTCATGGCGCACCAACCCGATCTGCTCCGCGCATGGGCGCCGCTCCGCCAACACGTCGTGCTCGGCGGCATGCTAACGGAAACGGAGAAGGAAATCGTCATCCTGCGCACAGGCTACCACTGGGGCTCTGCCTATGAGCGCGCCCATCATGTAGTGCGCGGGCGGCTTGCCGGACTGTCCGACGCGCGTATCGCCCGCACAGGCATGGCGCAGCAAGCTGGGGCAGCGCGCAAGCCGCCGGTGATGAAAATGACGACCTGCTGCTGATGCGCGCCACCGATGCCATGCTGCAGGCCGGGTGCCTGCCCAAGGCCGAGCGGGTAGCATTGGGGGCCGCTGGCTATAATAACGCGGCGCTGCTCGATATCATCGCAACCATCGGCCTGTATTCGACGCTGGCGCTGATCGTGAACAGTTTCGCCACGCCTATCGATCCTGATGTGGTGGCCGCAGGAGGCTTGCAGCTATGAGCAGTTGGACCTTGGCCCGTCGCACCGCGCTTGGCCTGATGACGACAACGCTTGCTGCAAGCGCCGCCCGCGCGCAGCCGCTGCCCGGCCCATGGACAGGCCAAGGCGATATCACCGTCGCCGCCGGCAGCCTGCACTATGCAACGCTGGGCGAGGGCAAGCCGCTGGTGCTGCTCCACAAGCTCGGCGGCTGGATTGCGGACTGGCGCCATATCGCCCCGGCGCTAGCCACAAAGCACAAACTCATAGTCATCGATCTGCCTGGCCATGGCGAATCGCGCATGAGCGGTCGTGTGCCATGGATGATGAGCCTGCCTGAGAGCACCGCCATGGTGCTCGCCGTGCTCGAAGAACTGCGCGTCGGGCGTTTTTCGGTGGCCGGCAATTCGATGGGTGGCATCGTCGCCATCATGCTGGCGGCATTGTGGCCGGATCGGGTGCGCACACTTGGCCTTATAAGCGTCAGCCTGATCGATGCGCTGAGCCGTGAGGCCATCGAAGCGCAGGATGTGGAGCG
>CAJAHV010000114.1 GCA_903939555.1 uncultured Alphaproteobacteria bacterium
AATGCGTCGGGGCAAAGCTGTCGAAATCGCGCTGTGCCGCCCAGTCGATCAGGCCTGAAAGCGCCTGTGCCAGCGCGCCGTCGTTCATGTCCGATAGGCGGCGGCTACCCGCCAGAGCCGGGGCAAGCCAGTCATCGAGGCGGGTGAGCAGGCCGGCATCCGACATATCCGGCAATTCGGTCATGCCCGCGCTGCGGGCAAAGCCGATGCGGGCCCGCAGCGCCGTGGCGGCATCGCCCCATGGCAGCAGCGCAAGGCCATGCCGGCGTACGCCATCGAGCAGCGCCGCGCGGACCAGCGCCGGGTCGGGCCGCTCGGTCGGTACCCGCGTCAGCGTGATCGCGCCGAGGCGGCGCTGGGTTTCGGCGGTGACGCTGCCGGTTGCGGCATCAAAGCCGAAGACGGCGCGGCTTTCGATCCGGCCTTTGCACAGCCGTTCGACCGCCGCCGGGTCGAGCGCGGCGCCGAGCAGCAACCGCGCCCCCGCAGCGGCCCCGCTGGCATCCCCCACGACCAGCCAGGCGGCGCTTGCCAGGCTGTCGTCGGGCGGCACGGTGACGGCGCGGCCATTGGCCATCAGATAGGGCGCGCCGGGGCCGCCGCGTCGGCGCGCAACGCGATCGGGAAAGGCCAGCGCCAGCACTTCGGCGGCGGCATGGTCGGGCAGGGCGCGTGATGCGTTGCCGCCGCCCGCCGCGCGGGCCCAGCGTTCGGCCAGTTGCCGTGCGGCTTCGGCGCGTGGTGAACGGTCGCGTGCCCATAGCCGCAGCCGGTCGTCGATGTCGCTGCTGCGTCCGCCCAATCCGCGTTCCGACAACAGCACGGCGATCCGCGCCGCCAGCAGCCCTAGGCCCCGGGACGCGGCGGCGATCAGCATATGGCCGAGTTCGGGCGGCACCGGCAGGGCGGCAACGGCTTCGCCATGCGGCGTCGGCCGGCCATCGGCCGCAAGAATGCCCGTCGCCTCGAGCCGCATCCGCGCATCGGCGAGCGCTGGCGCCGGGGGCGGATCGCGCCATTTGAGCTGCAACGGATCGGTTACCCCCCAGCGCGCGCATTCGAGCACCAGCCCGGCGAGATCGCTTTCGAGGATTTCGGGCGGATCGAACCGCGGTCGCCCGGCAGTTTCGCCGGCCTCCCATAGCCGGATCGCCACGCCCGGCGCAGTGCGTCCGGCCCGCCCGGCGCGCTGGGTGACTGCCGCCTGGCTGGCGCGTTCGGTGACCAGCCGCGACAGCCCGACGGCGCGGTCGAGCCGGGGCCGCCGGGCCAGTCCTGAATCGATGATGACGCGCACGCCGTCGATGGTGATCGAGGTTTCGGCAATCGACGTCGCCAGCACGACCTTGCGGCGGCCGGCCGGCGCGGGGCGGATCGCGGCGCGTTGGTCACCCGCATCGCGCGCGCCGTACAGGCGGTAGAGATCGACATCGCCGGGCAGGCGATCGGCCAGCCGTTCGGCAGTCCGTTCGATCTCGGCAGCGCCGGGCAGGAAGGCGAGGATCGAGCCCGGCTCGCTGGTCAGTGCGGCGCGGATAGCGGCGGCGACACTGTCCTCGATGCGCTGGCTGCTGTCGCGGCCGATGTGGCGCTGTTCGACCGGGAACATCCGCCCCTGGCTTTCCAGCCGGACCAGCCCGGGCACCAACGCTTCATAGGCGGCGCCATCAAGCGTTGCCGACATCAGCAGCAGCCGCAAGTCGGGGCGCAGTGCCTCGCGTGCCTCGAGCACCAGTGCCAGCGCCAGATCGCTGTCGAGGCTGCGTTCATGGACTTCGTCGAACAGCACGGCGGCAATGCCGGGAAGCTCGGGATCGGCGACCAGCATGCGGGTGAAGATGCCTTCGGTAATCACATCGATGCGGGTGGTGGCCGAGGTGCGGCTGTCCATGCGGGTGCGATAGCCGATGGTGGTGCCAAGCGGCGTGCCGCTGGTTTCGGCCATGCGCTCGGCAGCGGCGCGCGCGGCGAGGCGGCGCGGCGACAGCAGCAGGATCCGGCCGGTGCCCACCCAGGCTTCGCCGACCAGCGCCGGGGCAATCGCAGTGGTCTTGCCGGCTCCCGGCGGCGCGACCAGCGCCACGGGGGCATTGGCGGCAAGCGCGGCACGCAGCGCCGGCAGCACCTCCTCCACAGGCAGCGTCATCAGCCGGGGCAGCCGGGGACGGCGCGGCGCGGTAGCGGCCGGCCGGGCAGGGCAGTGCCCATGACCCCGTCGGATATGACCGGCACGCCATTGACGAGCAAGGTGGTGATCCCCACCGACAGCTCGCGCGGGCGGACATAATCGGCGCGGGGAGCATAGCGCGCCGGGTCGAACACCAGAATATCGGCGAAATAGCCCGGCCGCAGATAGCCGCGTTCGGCGATCTTCAACGTGTCGGCGGTGCGGCCGGTCGATTGCCGGATGAAGGTGCCAAGCGAAATCACCCCGCGTTCGACGACATAACGGGCATATTTTTCGGGGAAAGTGGCATACATGCGCGGGTGGCCGGCGCTGCCGTCCGAGCCGGTTATCATCCAGGGCTGCTGCATCAGCAGGTCGATATCGGCATCGATCATGTTGAACGAGGCGATGCTGATGCCCTGCGGGTTGCTGCGGATGATGCGCAGCGCCGCGTCGATGGCATCGACCTGCCATTGCACGGCGAGTTCGGACAGGCGTTTGCCGGTCCAGGGTTGGCCGGCGCTGGTCATCAGGATGCTTTCGGCCCCGCCCCGGCGGCGCAGATTGTCGGCGATGCCGGCGCGCAGCCAGCCGGCCTGGGCCGGATCGTCGATCCGGGCGCGGATGGCGGGCAGGCCATCGGCCTGTGCCCGCTCGGGCAGCAGCGCCGAAATCAGGTTGGAGCCCGATGCAGCCCAGGGATATTGGTCGGCGGTGACGTCCTGGCCACGGGCGCGGGCGGCTTCGATGAGGGCGATGACCGCCGGTGCCTGGCCATGAACATCGACACCGAGCGCCTTGAGATGGGCGAAATGCACCGGCATGGCGGCGCTGGCACCGATGGCGATGGCCTCGGACACCGACGCCAGCAAGCCGATGCCATAGGAGGATTCATCGCGCTGATGGGTGTCGTAAAGCCCGCCACGCACCCCGGCTTCGCGGGCGAGCGCGATAACTTCATCGGTCTTGGCAAAGCTTTGCGGCGCATAGAACAGCCCGGCAGACAGGCCAAGCGCGCCGCCGCACATGGCATTGGCGACCAGCGTGCGCATCTGCACCAGTTCATCGGCGGTCGGCGGGCGTGCGGCGGCGCCAAGGACGGCGCTGCGCACCGCGCCAAAGCCGACATAGCTCGCGATGTTGGGGCCGGTCGGTTGGCCGGCAAGGCGGGCGAACTGTGCCTGCACATCGGCCGCACCGCCGCCATCGATGCCGGTGACGATGGTGGTGACACCCTGCGCCAGCCAGGGGGCGATGCGGCGCGTGGCCGGATCGGTGGCGCTGACCATGTCGCCGGGGTGGGTATGGGGATCGATGAAGCCCGGCGCAATGATCTGTCCGCGGGCATCGATGCTGCGCTTTGCCACCACCCGGCCACGCGCCGACGGGCCGACAAAGACGATGCGATCGCCCTTGATCGCCACATCGCCGGTATAGGCCGGGCGGTCGCTGCCATCGAACAGCATGCCGCCGCGGATGATCAGATCGGCAATGATCGGCCGTGCCGCCGCCGATACGGGCGCAACAGGGGCCACCAACACTGTTGCCGCCACGAGCAGGCAACCGAAACCCTTCATGCAAATGTCCTCTTGCCCCGCTGCGCGCCGGGAGACCGTAGCGCGATGTCGTAATGAAAACACCCCGTCAAAAGGCCGGCAACAGCGGGTGGAGGCCGGCTCAGGCTTGCATGGCCGGGGCTGCGGGGCCAAGGAAGCGCGATGCGCATTGCTCTGTTCGAGCCTGAAATTGCCGGTAATGTCGGCGCCGTGTTGCGGCTTGGGGCCTGTTTCGGCGCGGCGGTGGACCTTGTCGAGCCGATGGGCTTTGCCTGGGATGACCGCCGCGTGCGCCGGACGGCGATGGATTATATCGATCATGTCGCGGTGGCCCGCCATGCCGGCTTTGCCGCCTTTCGGCAGTCAATCGGGGCGCAAAGGCTGGTGTTGTTCACCACCAAGAGCCGGCAGTCGGCCTATGCCTTCGACTTCAGGCCCGATGATGTCCTGCTGTTCGGCAAGGAAAGCGCCGGCGTGCCTGCCGAAGTCGCCGCCGTGTGTGACGCGCGGCTGTGCATTCCGATGCGCCCGCAGGTGCGGTCGATGAACCTGGCCACCACGGTGGCACTCGCGCTTGGCGAAGCCTTGCGGCAAACCGGGACCTTGCCGGGTTCGCCTTGAAATCTGCGCTTTAGCGCTTTCTTGTCGTTTTCATTCCCGTCAATTCTTCAGATCGGGAATAGCTTAAGACCCTGTCCAGTTTGCCGGGACCACCTCAGCCGCTTTGTGTCCGATTTGTTTCCGCATCATCTCTACTAATTTACGCTCAGCTACCGCTCTGCTGGGTAACTGATCGACAATCTGCAGAACGTCGACGAGGGTCAGTTGCTCGTCTCGCTTCCGAATTTCTGACTGCAGTAAAGATGCACCCCGCGATATATCTGGGGTATCAAAGACGGTATGGGTCTTTGCATTTTCGAGGTCGGCAAGAGCGTCAATGAAGTTCCTCAACAGTGAGATCACGGGGTGATCGAATTTGATATCTAGATCAGCTTTACCAGAAGCAACCGAGCTCGTGGGGCGAGCCAACTGCTCTCTCAGCCCGTGATGAAAGGAGGTAAGCATCGCGATGACGTGCGGGCGGTTCAAAACTATTTTCGCGTCAGGCTCAGTACCTTCACCATACTGAGCAACCAAGGCATCCAGTGAAACGCAAAGTTGCCGCATCGCAAAGCCATCTGCGATTAGTGCGGGAGAAAGGGGATGCACGCTCAGGTCCCGTTTCGGAGTATCAGCAGCCGATAAAGGCCCCTTTGTCTCTGATGATTGTTCTTTCGACCCGTCAGCTACCACGCTGTCCGCCTCCCTCGCACAATAATCCGGAGGAGAGCGTGCCTCGTGTGCCCGCAGTTGCCAACCGCCATTGTTCGCGATCCACCATCAGCGACCGGCAAGCTATCATGGGCTTTTTCGTGGGCAATGCGCTGAATTTTCCAAAATATCTAGGAAAATCAATACATATTGGCGGAGTCGGAGGGATTCGAACCCTCGGATCCAGTTACCCAGATCGGCAGTTTAGCAAACTACTGGTTTCAGCCGCTCACCCACGACTCCGCGAAGGCG
>CAJAHV010000115.1 GCA_903939555.1 uncultured Alphaproteobacteria bacterium
AAACGGCCAAGGCCCCAGCGTTCCTGGTTCCAGCCACCGCCACGGATCCATCCACCTGTGCCGGCGTTCGCGCGGACCGCCGCCTGCGCTGCTGCCAGTGACATGGTTTCCGACAGGTCGACCGCCAGCGCGCGTTCGCCCAGGCTCATGACATGGCCATGCGCATCGATCAGGCCGGGCAGCAGCGTGCGCCCCTGAACGTCGATCTTCTTGCCACGCGGCAGCGGTGCGCCGGCCGGCAACGTCGCTTTCACCTTGCCGGCATCATCGACGACCAGCGTGGCAAAACGCAGCAAGGTGCCACCATCGCCCAGCGTATAGCCATTGGCGTTGACATAGGCGGTATCCGCAAGTGCCGGAGCGGCGGTGGCGAGCAGCAAGGCGGCGAGACAGGTGGTTTTGATCATGGCGCGAAAATGGGCCAAGACCCGGCGCGACGCAAGCCACTGATGCCTGCGCGCCAGTTCAGCCCAATGTTGGCGTGCCAGCGATCAGCGGTGCGCCAGCCGCCGGATCAGGCTGGACGTGTCCTGCCGACCGCCGCCCATCGCCTGGACATCGCCATAAAATTGATCGACCAGCGCGCCGAGCGGCAGGGTCACCCCCAGCCGCCGGGCCTCGTCGAGCGCGAGGCCGAGGTCCTTGCGCATCCAGTCGACCGCAAAACCGAAATCGAATTCGCCGCGCGCCATGGTGACGGCGCGGTTCTCCATCTGCCAGCTTTGCGCCGCGCCCTTGGAAATCACGTCGACGACCTGCGCGAGGTCGAGACCCGCCGCTTCGCCTAACGCCAGCCCCTCGGCCAGCCCCTGCAACACCCCGGCGATGCACAACTGGTTGACCATCTTGGTCAATTGCCCGCTACCCGCCGGACCCATGTGACCAATGCGGCGGGCATAGGCCTCCATGACCGGCTGGCTTTCGGCAAAAGCGGTGGCGCTGCCGCCGCACATGATGGTCAGCATGCCATTTTCGGCGCCCGCCTGCCCGCCTGACACCGGGGCATCGAGCACCAGCAACTCGCGCGCCGCGCCGGCATCGGCGAGTTCGCGGGCGATGGCGGCCGAAACCGTGGTGTGATCGATGAACAGGCTGCCCGGCGCCATGGCAGCAAAAGCGCCATCACGGCCCAGCGTGACCGCGCGCAGGTCGGCATCGGCCCCCACACAGGCAATGACGACTTCGGCATCCACCGCCGCTGCCGCCGGCGTTGCTGCTGCCTGTCCACCATGCGCTGCCACCCAGGCCGCCGCCTTGGCCATGGTTCGGTTGCAGACGGTTACGTCATGCCCGGCCTTCGCCAGATGCCGCGCCATCGGGGCCCCCATGATGCCGAGGCCGAGAAAGGAAATACGCATGTGGATATGCTCCGAAACATTGGTCCCTCCCCCCTGCGGGGCGGGAAACTACAGATCCAGTTTCTTGCCCAGTGCCTTTTCGGCGATCTTGCGCAATTCGGGATCGACCGGCGGATAAGTGAGGTCGACATCCTTGCCCAGAATATCAACGACCTTCAGCAAGCCGTTGATACGTGAGGTTTTCTTATCATTGGCAGCGATCACCGTCCACGG
>CAJAHV010000116.1 GCA_903939555.1 uncultured Alphaproteobacteria bacterium
GCCCCGGCCGAACAGGATGCGATCCGCACGCAGGCGGCAGGCTTTCTGGCGCGGCTGCCGGGCAGGGCGGCGGGCTACTGAAGGATGGCGGGCATTGGCGCAGATGCGCTACACCGGCACCAATGCCCGCCATCACCCGCCTTGCGCTGACCGATTTTCGCTCGCACGCCGCCCTTGCCATCGCGGCGGCGCCGGGCGCGGTTGTCATCACCGGTGAAAATGGCGCCGGCAAGACCAATATCCTTGATGCCATCTCGCTGCTCGGCCCCGGGCGCGGCCTGCGCGGCGCGGCGCTGTCGGATGCGGCGCGCAGCAACGGCCCCGGCGGCTGGAGCGTGGCGGCGACGCTCGATACTGAAGGCGGCGCGGTGGAGATCGGCACCGGCACCGCGGCGAGCGCGCCCGAACGCCGCATCGTGCGCATCAACGGCGCCGCTAGCACGGCGGCGACGCTGGGTGACTGGCTGGCGCTGGTCTGGCTGACACCGGCGATGGACCGGTTGTTCGCCGATACGCCGGCGGCGCGGCGGCGCTTTCTTGACCGGCTGGTGCTGGCGCTGCACCCCGGCCATGGCCGCGAGACGCTGCGTTATGATGCGGCGATGCGGGCGCGCACCCGGCTGTTGACCGGCGCGATCGCCGAAGCAGCACCCGCCGATCCGCACTGGCTGGCGGCGCTGGAGGCGGCGATGGCCGAACATGGCGATGCCATCACGGCGGCGCGTGCCGAAACCGTGACGGCGCTGGCCGAACATTTGGCGACGACGCCCGCCGGCCCGTTCGCGAAGCCGCTGCTGGCGCTGGGCGGCGCGGCGGTGGTCGATCTGGCGCAGGCGCTCGCCCGCAACCGCGCCGCCGATGCGGCTGCCGGCCGGGCGCTGATCGGCCCGCATCGCAGCGATCTGCTGGTCACCCATGCCGGCAAGGGCGAGCCGGCGGCGCGCGGCTCGACCGGCGAACAAAAGGCGCTGCTCATCGCCATCATCCTCGCCCATGCCGATCTGGTTGCCGATCGCACGGGTCGGCCGCCGCTGCTGCTGCTCGATGAAGTCGCAGCGCACCTCGATGCCGATCGCCGCGCCGCCCTGTTCGCCCGGCTGGCGGCAACCGGATCGCAGGTGTGGATGACCGGCACCGACGCCGGCTTGTTCAGCGCGGTGGGCGATGCGACGCGCCTGCATGTCGCCGATGGCGTGGTGCGCGCATGACCGCGCTGCGGCACGCCTTGCTGACCGCCGTCCTCACCGCGCTGGTGGCGGCGCTGACGTTGGCGCTGTTGCAGGCGCTGGGCCCCGACTGGACGCGTTTCCTGCCCGCCACCTGTCTGGCCAGCCATTGCTTTTGCGAGCTGCCGCGCACCGGCGACCTGCTGTTGCAACCGGCGAACAGCTGGTCGTCGTTCGGCTTTGTCGGCGTCGGCCTCTGGATCATGCTCGGCGCCCGCAACAGCCCGGCCAACGCGCGTCCCGTCAGTGCTCTTGCCGGCCTTGCCGCCGGCTGGTTCGGCTTTACTGCCATCGTCATCGGTATCGGCAGCGTCGCGCTCCACGCCAGCCTGACGCTGTGGGGGCAGTTTGCCGATGTGCTCGGCATGTATCTGCTGGGTTCGTTCACCCTGGCCTGGGCGGTGATGCGCTGGCGCGGCCTGTCACCGGCGGCGGCGATTGCCCTGTACCTGCTTGTCGCCGGCGGCTTGATCGGCGCCTTGTGGGTGTGGCCCGAAACCCGGCGCTGGCTGTTCGCGGTGCTGCTGGTCACGGCCATCGCGGTCGAATGGTGGCTGGCGCGGCCGCGTCGGCCCGGGGTGAATTCGCGCCTGCTGCTTTGCGGGCTGGCCGCCAATGCCCTCGCCTTTGCCATCTGGATCGCCGATCAGGCCGGCACGCTGTGCGCACCCGCCAGCCCGTGGCAGGGCCATGCCGCTTGGCACCTGCTGGGCGCGGCGGCGCTGGCTTGCAGTCATGGTTATTACCGCAGCGAGATTGCACGAAAGCCTCGCGTGGCCGCGCACACAGGTCTATAGGGTCTGTAGTCAATCCGTCACACGCCGCTGCGACGCCGCAGCCACAAGGAAGTCCATCTTGTCCGACGAAACCAAACAGGCCGCGGCCGATTATGATGCCGATTCGATCAAGGTGCTGCGTGGGCTGGATGCCGTGCGCAAGCGTCCCGGCATGTACATCGGCGATACCGATGACGGGTCGGGCCTGCACCACATGGTCTTTGAAGTATCCGACAACGCCATCGATGAATCACTGGCCGGCTATTGTGACCTGATCAACATCGTCCTCAACCCCGATGGCTCGGTTTCGGTCACCGACAATGGCCGCGGCATCCCGACCGGCATCCATTCCGAGGAAGGTGTGTCGGCGGCCGAAGTCATCATGACCCAGCTCCACGCCGGCGGAAAGTTCGAAAATTCCGATGCCAACGCCTATAAGGTGTCGGGCGGGCTGCACGGCGTCGGCGTTTCGGTGGTCAACGCGCTGTCCGAATGGCTGGAACTGACCATCTGGCGCGACGGCCAGGAACATTGGATGCGCTTTCGCCATGGCGATGCCGAAGCGCCGCTGAAGATCGTCGGCCCGGCACCGATCACCGACAAGGGCGTCAAGCGCGGCACCATGGTGACCTTCCTGCCCAGCCCGGCCACGTTCAAGATCATCGAATTCGATTTCGCCAAGCTCGAGCACCGCTTCCGCGAGCTCGCCTTCCTCAATTCGGGCGTGCGCCTGCACCTGACCGATGCGCGCCATGCCGAACAGCAGACGATCGAGCTTTATTACGAAGGCGGCATCGCGGCGTTCGTCAAATATCTCGACAAGGCCAAGACCCCGCTGATCGCGGCCCCCGTCGCCATCCATGGCGAAAGCAATGATATCGGCATCGATGTCGCGCTCGAATGGAACGACAGCTATTACGAACAGGTGTTGTGCTTCACCAACAACATCCCGCAGCGTGACGGCGGCACCCATCTCGCCGCCTTCCGCGCCGCGCTGACCCGCACACTCAACAATTATGCCGAAAGCTCGGGCGTCCTCAAAAAGGAAAAGGTCACGCTGACCGGCGACGACATGCGCGAAGGCTTGACCGCCATTGTCTCGGTCAAGCTGCCCGACCCGAAATTTTCGTCGCAGACCAAGGACAAGCTGGTTTCCTCCGAAGTGCGCCAGCCGCTGGAAGCACTGATCGCCGATCGCCTCGCCATCTGGCTCGAGGAAAACCCCGCCCATGCCCGCACCATCATGGCCAAGATCATCGATGCCGCCGCAGCGCGTGAAGCCGCCAAGAAGGCGCGTGACCTGACCCGGCGCAAGGGCGCGCTCGATATCGCCAGCCTGCCCGGCAAGCTGGCAGATTGCCAGGAACGCGACCCGGCCAAATCCGAACTTTTCCTCGTCGAAGGCGATTCCGCCGGCGGTTCCGCCAAGCAGGGCCGCAACCGGCAGTTCCAGGCGATCCTGCCGCTGAAGGGCAAGATCCTCAATGTCGAGCGGGTGCGCTTCGATCGCATCCTGTCGAGCCGCGAAATCGGCACGATCATCCAGGCGCTGGGCACCGGTATCGGCCGTGACGAGTTCAAGATCGAAAAACTACGCTACCACAAGATCGTCATCATGACCGACGCCGATGTCGATGGCGCGCATATCCGCACCCTGTTGCTGACCTTTTTTTACCGGCAATTCCCGGAACTTATCCGCGCCGGCTATATCTACATCGCCCAGCCGCCGCTGTACAAAATGTCGCGCGGCCGCTCCGAAGTCTATCTCAAGGACGATGTCGCGCTGGAGGAATATCTCATCGACGGCGGCCTGTCGGGCCAGGTGCTGATGACCGATGCCGGCCCGCGCACCGACAATGATCTGCGCTCGGTGGTCGATCACGCCCGGAAAATGCGCGCGCTGATGGCCTATGTGCCACGCCGTTACCCCGCCCAGGTCATCGAAGCGCTGGCGCTCAACAACGCGCTGGCCCCCGGGCTGGCCGGCGCCGATGCTGTCGCCGCCGCCAGCGCCACGGCGCAATGGCTGACCGCCGCCGATACCGACAAGGCGAGCTGGACCGCCAGCCCGGCGGCCGAAGGCGGCTATATCCTGCGCCGCGACTGGCGCGGGGTTGCCGATCACCACATCATCGATGCCGCGTTCCTCGCCAGCCCGGAAGCGCCGCGCCTGCACACGCTGGCGATGCAGGAAGCCACCAGCTATCGCGGCAACGCCACGCTTGGATCGGGTGCCGCCGCCGCGGCGGGCGACCGCCGCATCACCCGCCCGTCGGACCTGCTCACCGCCATCCTCGATGCCGGGCGCAAGGGGCTTTCGGTGCAGCGCTACAAGGGTCTGGGTGAAATGAACGCCGAACAATTGTGGGAAACCACGCTCGATCCGGTGGCGCGCACGCTGCTGCGCGTCGATGAAGGCGAAGCCGATACGGCGGATGCGATCTTCACGCGGCTGATGGGCGACATGGTCGAACCGCGCCGCGAATTCATCCAGGACAATGCGCTGAACGTCGCCAATCTTGACGTGTAGCGACGGCTGGGGGCTGTGTGGCGCCCTGCCAGCGCCGTCATCCCGGGCTCGATCCGGGGTGACAACGCTTGTCCAAAGAACCGCCCACTTGTGGCGGCTAATCCACCCGCAGCCCCGCGCCAATTGGTCGCACTGCGGTCATTGCTCGGCGCCTGCCTGAAATCGGCAACATCCCGGCGCACGGTATCGGCCAAAGGAAGGCCCTGTATCCATGCACAGCAACCGCCGTGATCTCCTGTTGGGCGCTGGTGCGCTCGCCGCTGCGGCGCTGCTGCCTGGGGGGGCGCGCGCTGCCACCCGGGGTGGCGGCGAACCCAAGCTTTGGGATGTCGTTGTCGTCGGCGCCGGGCTGGCCGGGCTTAACGCCGCGATGCTGCTCGAATCGCAGGGGCTGAAGGTCCGGGTGGTCGAGGCGTCGGATCGGGTCGGCGGGCGGCTGCGCACCGGGCGCGCCAGTGACTATCAGGGTGAATTGGGCGGCAGCGAAGTCGGCCCCGGCTATGGCCGCATCCGCGACGCGGCGCAGCGGCTCGGCGTCGGGCTGCACAGCCGCAGCGGCAAGACGCTGCCGTTCGCGCTCAGTTTCGGCGGATCTGTTCAACCCCGATGGCTGGGCGGCCAGCCCGCACAACGCCACCCATGGCGATGAACGCGGCATCGCTCCCTATCTCATCCAGAACCGGCTGTTCTTCGACCGGGTGCCGTTCACCGATCCGGGCGACTGGCTGGCGGCGGCAAACCTGCCTTATGACGTGTCGGCGGCCGAATATCTGCGCGGGCTGGGCGTATCCGAAGCCGCGATCCGGCTGTGCGACATCGATGTCAACGCCCCCAACATGGCGGCGGTGTCGGCGCTGAGCATTTTTCGTGACCTTGTCCGCGTCAAGGCCGAAGGCTTTACCGACCCGACAAAGCCGCAATATGGCGCCAATGCCAGC
>CAJAHV010000117.1 GCA_903939555.1 uncultured Alphaproteobacteria bacterium
AAATAATCCGCCGCTGCTGGTCTGGCTGGCGAAGCACCGAAGTGCTCGTCGGCCGGGAGTGGTCATCTAGTCGGGGGTCCCGGATGGCGCAACCCCTATTTCGCACTGCATGTCGTTTTTTTGACAATCACCATGGTAAAACCCTCTTCATTGAGTAGGAATTGAACGGCGCAGCGCCGCTCACAGCATTCCTGCCTGGCTCAATCGGTCGAGAATCGGGATCGATCGCATCGGAGAAACGGCCAGCATCGGGCAGATTCGTCGCTTGGCCCATGGCGAGCCTCGCTGAAACTGATCCGAATCGTTGCTCGACAACGCAGGCTGACGCTCAGCTGCTGATATAGGCCTTCATGGCTTCGGCCTCGGCTTCGGCTTCATCGAGCCTGACCTTCACCAGGTCACCGATCGACACGACACCAAGGATGCGCCCCGATTCGACTACCGGCAGATGGCGAAAGCGACGCTCGGTCATGATTGCCATTGCCGCCGGCACCCCCAGATCGGGTGGCGCCGTCACTACGGCTGCGGTCATGATATCGACTGCCCGGGCGGCGAGTATCGCGACTCCATGTGTGTGCAGGCCGGCGCAGATGTCGCGCTCACTGACCAGCCCGACGATTTCCCCGGCCTCGATGACCAGCACCGCTCCGATTCGATTGGTATATAGGAGTTCCGCAATCGCGCTGACGCGCGTATCGGAAGTGATGGATACCAGCGGCTTTTTGCCGGTCAGGATCGAACCAATCACGGCGATCTCCCCTTTTCGAGCGTTTGATACGCTGCGAGGGGGCATTATCTCCCTTATCCGCCAGGAAGGCAAAGCATGAACGTCCCTCAGCACCAGCGCTCCACTGGCACGCATTGGCAGCAGTTTCGCCGGCTCATGCTGTTGATGACCGTGGTTGCCTTTGGCACCGCCGGCTTTGCCGTCTGGCAGATGCACGCCGATGGCGTGCCCTTTCATCTGCATTTCGTCATCGCCATGGGCGGCGGTATTATCGTGGCATTGCTGCTGGCCGGCGCCTTGATGGGCCTGGCCTTTGTGTCGAACCGGTCCGGACATGATGAAACGGTCGGCACCGGCGAGGCCGCCGACGACTGATCGCCGGCGGCTGGGTCATTCTCAACTGTCGGCGACAGTCTCATCAACCACCTTGCGCGGCCGTCCGCGGCGACGCGGTGCCGGCGCTTCGGCCAATTCAAAGACGGGTTCCACCGGTGGCGACGGCACGGTTTCTGCCACCGGAGCCATCTCAGCCGCTGGCGGTGCATCGCGGCGCAACGTCCGGCGTTCCGGGCGCGGCACGGGCGCCGCGTCATTCCGGGTTGCACGCAGGGTTGCCGGGCCTGGCAGACCAGGGATTGGGCCTTCGTCGTTCAACGCAGGTTCGGCAGCACGCGGCGCATCATTGCGCGGCGACTCGATACGGCGCTCGCGCCGCCCTTCGCCGCGGTTGTTATCGCGGTTGCCGTCACGTTCGGCGCGGGGTTCGCCCCGGCCCTGTTCGTTGCGATTCTGTTCGTTGCGATTCTGTTCGTTGCGATACTGGTCGCCACGGCCCTGGTCGTTACGACCCTGCTCACCCCGCCCCTGCTCGCCCCGCCCCTGCTCACTGGCGTCACGGTTCGATTTCCAAGGTTGGCGTTCGCCGTCACGGCGCGGCTCGCGGCTCTGTTCACGCTGGCCACCATCGCGCTGGCTGTTGTCGCGACCGCCGGCGTCGCGAGCATTGCGATCGCGGTTCGGGCGCTCGTCACGCCAGTTGCCGCGATTGTCGTCACGGGCTTCGGCACGGCCATCGTCCCGCGAATCATCGCGGTCATCGCCATCTTCATCGTCATCGGCATCACTGTCATCGGCGGCAGCATAGCCGGCGCTGTCATCTTCATAACTGTCGCGGCGCTGGCGATTGTCGGGCTGCTTGTCGCGATAATCGCCCAGCACGCGGTAATAATGATCGGCATATTGCAGATAATATTCCGCCGTCACCCGGTCTCCAGCCTGTTGGGCATCACGCGCCAGAGCCCGATATTTTTCCAGAAGCTGGCTGGCATTGCCGCGCTGCCGGTTATCGAGCCGGCTGCCATAATTGCCGCCGCCACCCATCTGCTGCGGGCGCGGACCACTGTTGCCGCCGCGCCGCCGCCGGTTCTGGTTATTTCTGATCAACGTTGCGTCCCCGTATGAACGGACGGCAAATGCCGCGATGCTGGAAATGTTCGACCGTGTATTTCCCGGTTTCTGCCTCTGGCGTGCCTGTTAGCACCGCCGCCGGTCCTGCAATGTCGAAGGGCGAGGGATTTTTATCCACCTCGCCTGTGAAGGCTCTTAGCCGTTAACGCGAACGTCTCCAAGCAAAAAACGTCGTGCCAGTCAGCGCTGCAATTCGACCAGTTCATACCAAGTCTGCATATAGCCACCCACCCCGCCGCAGACGAAGATCGAATCGGCATCTGCGGTCACCCACATGTCATAGGGCGGGTGCTGGGTGCCGCCCATTGCGGCTTCATCGACGAAGCGGAAGTGCCGGCATTGAAAGGTCCCCGCCGCAACGGTCTTTTCCGCCTCCCCGACATATTCGAGATGAATGTCGACCCGGGCGAGCAGCGGCGGCGTCGCGCCGCGATGGTCGGGACTGGGCAACAACACCTTGAGCAACCGGCGGTGGGGCCCCTGCGAAACGTCCATGATACGGGTCAGAAAACCATCGCCGACAATCGGATGGGTGCCAAAACCGGCGAGGCCGTCAGGAATCGCCATGCGCTGCGACACCCGGCCGATACTGGGGCCATAGCTTTCGCATTCGGCAACCCCGGCGGCATGGTCGAACCGCACCCAGCCGCTGCCGAGGAAAATGTCGTCAAGGCTGAGCCGCACATGGCAATCCAGCGGCCGCCATTGCGCGTCGGTCGAATAGAGGATGTCGCGCATCACCGTCGGCGCCGGTTCGTCGATCTCGCAATGGGCGCGGATCGTCACCGCGCCATCGGCGTGATGGGTGAAGGCGAAATCCTCGCGGCCGCGTTCCTGGTCGAACCGTTCGGGCTTCTTGCTGGTATAGCGGATGGCGCCGGTGATGCGGCGGTGGGACAGCATAGCCATCAGCGTGCGACCTGAGGGGCCATGCTCGCCATCACCTTGAACAACTGGTCAGGGTCGCTGCGAATCAGATCGAGCAGCATCAGTTCAGGCGAGCCGGCGCGCGCGACGGGGATCTCGGGCCGGTCATCGGCCAGCGCCGCCAGGATTTGCCCTGCGGCTTCGTCAATGCTGATGCCGGCGTTGACCGGGTCGTCATTGGGGCCATTGACGCTGCCATCGCCCTTCAGCGCATTGGCGGCGATGCCAGTGGCGACAAAGCCCGGCGTCACGACATGCACGCTCACACCATATTGGGCGATCTCGGCGCGCAGCGCGTCGGACCAACCGACCAGCGCGTGCTTGGCGCCGCAATAGGCGGTGCGCAACGGCGAACCGACCTTGCCAGCGACCGAGGCATTGTTGACGATGGCGCCCGCGCCGCGCCGCACCATGGCCGGGAGCACCAACTGCGTCAGCCGCAGCGGCGCAAAATAATCGACCTCCATGATGGTGCGATAGACGCTGAAGTCAGTATCGAGCGCCAGGCTGCGCTGCGAGATGCCGGCATTGTTGACCAGCATATCGATACCGCCAGTCTTGGCTTCGGCTTCGGCCACCACATCGGGCAGGATGGCAAGGTCGGTGGCTTCGAAAGGCAGCAGCAAGGTTGACGCCTGGCAACGCCCCGCCACATCAGCCAGCGCATCGGCCCGCCGGCCCGACAGCACCAACCGCGCCCCGGCGCGGGCAAAGGCCAGCGCCAATCCCTCGCCTATGCCCGACGACGCGCCGGTGATCCAGATCGTCTTGCCGGCGAAATCCATGCCCCGTATCTCCGTGTCAGGCCGTCGCGGCCATGTGTGCGCCCATGCCGGCCATCATGTCGAACAATTGCTCGGGGTTGCTGCGCACCAGTTCGAGCGCCGCCATTTCCGGCCCGCGCCCGACCGGGATCTCGCGCATCCCGGCCTTGAAGCCGGCGACGATCTGATCGGCGGCGTCCTCGGCGCTGATGCCGCGATCGACGGCGCTGCTCGGCGCGCCATGCGGGCGGCCAGCGGCATCAAGCGAGTGCAGCGCGATATTGGTCTTCACAAACCCCGGGGTGATGACGGTGACGCCGATACCTTCATGGGAGACTTCGCTGCGCAGCGCATCGAAATAGCCGATGATGGCGAATTTGGCCGAACAATAGGCGCTGGCGCCGGGGTTGCCGAACTTGCCCGAAATGCTGCTGACGACCGCCAATTGCCCCGCACCGCGCTCTCGCATCGCCGGCAGCACCAGTTGCGTGAGCCGCAGCGGCGCAAAATAGTCGATCTCCATGACGCGGCGATAGACATCGAATTGCGTATCGTGCGCCATGCCGCGCGCGCCGATACCGGCATTGTTGACAAGCAGGTCGATCTGGCCGGCAATCGCTTCGGCGCGGGCAACAATGCCGGGCAGGGCGTCGAGATCAGTCGCATCGAACGCCAGCACGCATGAACCAGGGCAGGCCGCCGCCACTTCGGCAAGCGCGGCTTCATTGCGTCCCGACAGGATCAGCCGCGCCCCTTCGCGCGCCAGCGCCAGGGCGAGCGCCCGGCCGATCCCCGATGATGCCCCGGTGATCCACGCCGTCTTGCCTGCCAATTCCATCAGATCGATCCCATCAGCCGAATTGCAGGGCCGGCAGCCCGATAACCAGCGGATGTCCCCACAGCACCAGCGCCCATAGCGCCACCCCGCCGACCGTGGCAACCAGCCCGGGCAACGCGGCACGCCATGGCTGGCGGCCGCGCAGTTGTGCGCCAAAGGGCATGAAACCGGTGGCGGCGATGTGATTTGCATAACCGGGCAAGGCGACGCGTTTTTTGCCATCCTGCATCGCAGCACCGAACAACGCGAGGGTGAGGATGCCGCTGGCGAGCACGATGGTGCGCGGGTCGGCGGTCAAGGCGATATGGACGATGGCCCAGATGGCAAAGCTCCACATCATCGGGTGGCGCGTAATGCGCATGACACCACGCGGGGAACCACCGGCCGGCATGCCCATGAGCGCCGGATTGGGCGCGGTCACCGACCCGACAAACAGGATGAAGGCAAACAGCATGGCGGCGACTGCCAGTGCATTGGCATAGGGCGGCAGGCTCCACAGCCGTTCGGGCGCAATGCCCTTCCACACCTGCCCGGCCCAACCGAGCGAGCCGAACGCCACCGCCGAATAGACCAGCAGGAAGCCCTTGTCCCCCAGCCGCGCCACCAGGGGCGCGCGCAACGGGTGAGAAAGCAGTTCATGCCCGCCAACAAAGACCGAGATGGCGATGATGAGAAGCGTGATGTCGCTCATTTGCTATAGGCTTTCGGCAGCGCCGCGGGCGCAAGGTCACGATAACGATCACGCAACTGCAACTGCCGCGACTGCATCGGCTGCGCGACACCATCGATAAACACGGCGGTGGGCGCCGAAGTCAGTTCCAGCGGGTCACCATCCCAGACCACTACATCGCCGCGCTTGCCGGCTTCGAGCGTGCCGAGATCGGCCAGCCCGAAAATCTGCGCCGGCGCCCGGGTGATCGCCGCCAGCGCCTGACCGCGGGTCAGCCCGACGCCGCCGGGCACCGCCGCCTGCGCCACGGCATTGCCGGCGAAATAGGGCAGGTTGCGCGGCTGCGAGCCGGAATCGCCCCCGAAAATGCCGAAGCCGACCGTTACCCCCGCTGCCACCAGCCGCCCGACATTGGAGCGGGTGGAGGCCAGCGTTTCGAACGAATCGGGCAGGTCGAACAAGGACAGCGTCACCACCGGCACCCTGGCGGCGGCGATCTTGTCGGCCACCATCCAGCCCTCGCGCGCGCCGATGAGAATCAGGTGCAGCCTGGGGAACTCGGCGCGCAAGGCGAGCACGGCGCTGATATCGCTGGCGCGCTCGGCATGGACCACGGCGGGCACCCGGCCTTCGACTACCGGCACCAAGGCCTCGGCATCGAGCCGCTTGATCAGCGAATCCTTGTCGCGACCGCTGTCGAACGCTGCCGGATTGCGGGCAAAGCGCTGCGCTTCGGCGAAACCGTTGCGCAGGTTGAGCCATGCCGCCGGACGCGAGCCGCCGGCAGCGCGCGCGCCATCCTCACCCATCTCGATGAACTGGAAGGCGCGTTTCGCCATGACGATATCACCGCTGGCCGCCAGGCTGATGATCGCCCCCTGCCCGCCGAAAATCTCGTTCGAAATCTCGGGGCCGACCACGGCGCGGGTGACCCCGCCCAACCGGTTGATGGCAATCGGCGGCGACATCGGGTTGATCGCCGGCGCCACGTCGATCGCCGCCGAAAACGGCGTGGAGCGCGCGCTGGCATCATTGGTCTGGCGCACGCCTTCGACCTCGACGATGCCCAGCGTCGACATGGCGGTGATCAACCCCGGCGTCACGAACTTGCCGGTCGCATCGATGACTGTCGCGCCCGCCGGCACCACCAGCCCGGCGCCGACCGCAGTGATGCGGCCGTCGCGGATGATGACCGTGCCATTGGCGATACTGGTTTCGCCCACCGCCGTCAGCACGGTGCCACCGGTGATGGCGATAGTGGCGGCATTGGCCGATGTGGCGAGCAGGGCCGCGAGAACAAGGGACAGGCGCTTCATTTCGCATCTCCCGCGCCGGCCTGGCCAAGCTCGAAATCGGCTATCGGGCGGCGGTCGGGGTCGGCCCAGTCATACAGCAGCGCGCCATCGATCCAGACACGCTCGGCCCGAGCATAGACCGAAAAGGGGCTGGCGTTCCACAACACGATATCGCCCATCTTGCCGGGCTCGAGGCTGCCGGTGCGATCAGCGATGCCTAACCCCTTTGCCGGGTTGAGGGTGAACCAGGTCACGGCATGTTCCGGCGTGATGCCCAGCCCCATGCGGTTGCCCGCCGCCATCGCCTTGGCGGCTTCCTGGTTCAGTCGCTGGATGCCGTTGGCGTCGTCGCTGTGCACGATGGCACAGGCCCCGGCCTTGTCGACCAGTGCGATATTCTCGCGGATGCCGTCGTAGCTTTCCATCTTGAAGCCGTACCAATCGGCCCACAAGGCGCTGCAAATGCCTTCTTTCGCCAAAATATCGGCGATCTTGTAGCTTTCGACAGCATGGTGGAACGCCGTCACCTTATAGCCGAACTCCTTTGACATCGCGATGACATTGGTCATTTCATCGGCACGATAGCAGTGGTTCTGGATCAAAATCTCACCGTTGAGCACGCCCATCAGCGTGTCCTTGGCAAGGTCGCGGCGCGGCGCGTCGGTCGGCTTGGCCGTCCCGGCCTTGGCGCGGCGGCTATAATCGTCCCAGCGCCGCTTGTATTCGACGGCATCGGCCCAGACCTGCCGGGCATAGGCGATATTGCCCATGCGCGTCTGCGGCATCTGGCCCTTGCTGCCATAAACGCGCTTGGGATTTTCACCGCACGCCATCTTCAAACTGTAGGGAGCACCGGGATATTTCATGTCCTGCACGCTGCGGCCATAAACGGTCTTCAGCGTCGTACCGCGCCCGCCAAACAGATTGGCCGAACCCGGCAGCACGTGAAACGCTGTCACCCCGCCGGCCAGCGCCCGGCCAAAGCCGGCATCCTGTGGCCAGACCGAATGTTCGGCCCAGACTTCGGGACGCGCCGGGCTGGTCGCTTCATTGCCATCGCTGACGGCTTCGACGCCGGGACTGGGATAGTCGCCAAGATGGCTGTGGATATCGATGATGCCCGGCGTGACAAACTTGCCGGTGCCATCGATCACCGTCGCGCCGGCGGGAACCGCGACGCTGGCGCCAATCTCGGCTATCCGGCCATTTTCGATGCGCACCGCTCCGGGGCTGAACAGTTTGCCGGTGCCATCATAGACGGTGGCGTTGCGGATGACGGTGGTGACCCCGGGATAAGGCTTGTAGGTCGAGGGCCAGGGGTCGGCCGGAATGGTCACCACTTCGGCCGGCTTGCCGCCAGCGGTTGCCGGCTTGGGCGGCGGATTGGTGGCGCAGCCGGCAAGCAACAGCAGCCCGAAGATCGGCGATATCCGCATCATTTGACCCCGTGCATCCAGCGCTTCAGGAACGGCGACACCAGCAAAAGCAGCGCACCGATGCCAACCGCGATCCAGCCGATCCAGGAGAACACCCCGACATAGGTATCGAGGCTGACCTTGAGATTGGTAACTTCACCGCCGACAGTTTCGACGCTGGCGAATTGTGCGACGATGCCGGCGACATATTGCGCCACCGCGATCGACAGGAACCACACCCCCATCATCATGGCGACGATGCGCGCCATCGATAATTTGGTGATCATGCTCAGCCCGACCGGCGAAATGCACAATTCCGCTGCCGAATGGATGAAATAGATCAGCGCGATCCAGCCCAGCCCGACCTTGAAATCCGGCCCGGCGAATTGCGTGCCAAACACCAGCGCCAGGAAGCCGAGGCCGGCGCCGATCAGGGCAATGCCGAACTTGACCGGAATGCCGGGTTCCCGGCCGCGCCCGGCGAGCCACAGCCACAGCGCGCTGAACACCGGCGCCAGCATGATGATGAAGATGGCGTTGAACACCTGCACCTGCCCGGCCGGCATCAGATAGCTGCCGATCTGCCGGTCGGTGTTGCGATCGGCAAAGAAGGTCAGCGAACTGCCGGCCTGTTCGAACAAGGTCCAGAACACCACGTTAAAGACGATCAGCACAAAGGCTGCCGCCATCATCTGGAACTCCTTCACGCTGCCGGTTCGCCAAGCATAGACCGGAATGCCGATGATCGCGGCGAAAAAGGTGAAGAACATCAGCCTGCCGAGCAGCGGCAGCGACGCGATATAGCCAAGGAAGCCATCGCCGGATTTCGCAGCGGCAGCCGCTACATCGGCGGTGTCCAGCATGTTGCGGAACAGCAGCCAGGTCAGCGGTACAAAGGCAATCGCGGCGATGTAGATCAACAGATCGCGGTTCGGCCCGGCTCCCGCGGGCCGGTCGCCGTAGCCGTCGAGACGGCCGCCATCAAAGTGCATCAACAGCCAGGACAGCAGCATCCCCACCGCCGCCAAGCCAAAGCCCAGCGACCAGCCGAAGTACAGCGCCACCAGCGGCAGAAAAAACTGGGACAAAAAGGCGCCGATGTTGATGCCCATATAGAATACGGTGAAACCGGCGTCGCGGCGGCGGTCACCATCGGCATAAAGCGACCCGACGATCGTCGAGATGTTCGGTTTGAAAAAGCCGTTGCCCACGGTCACCAACGACAGGGCGAAGAGCATCAGCATGACATAAAATTCTGAGCGTTCGCCGCTGCTGCTGAACGCATCCTTGGCCACCGTTTGCGCCGCGCTGCCGTCCGGCCGCAACAGTGCCACCGAGCCATCGTCCTGCCCTTTGATCTGCAGGCGTTCACCACCGCTGGTGATGAACTGGGTCTTGTCCTCACCGGCGGTAACGACCTCGACTGCGAACCGCTCACCGTTGATGCTGGCAAAGGGTTTTGCCGCGTCGCCACCAAAGCAAAGCATGAAATAACCGGCCGCCATCAGCACGGCACCGAATTTCACCGCGCGCTTCGACCCGAGATAACGATCGGCAAGCAGGCCACCGAACAACGGCGTCAGATAGACCAGCGCAGTAAAGGCGCCATACAGTCCGTTCGTGGTGGAATCGCTGAACAGGAAATGTTCGGCCAGGTACAACGTCAGCAACGCCCGCATGCCGTAATAGCCAAAGCGTTCCCACATTTCGGTCATGAACAACCGCGCCAGTTGCGCGGGGTGGCCAAACCATTGCGGTCGCGTATCGACGCCAGCAGTCACTGGCGGCGCGGCGGCGGCGTTATCGGACACGCTTCATACTCCCCAAGCTTATAGTCCCCAAGCCTCGATCCGGCGGCTTTTGGCCGGTTGTGACGTCACGATAGCGGGCGATACCGGTGGGGGGAAGGGGCGACCCGGGTGGCGCGCGCCGCAGCAACGCGATAAGACCGGGGCATGAGCGACTTCAACGACCTGTCCACCCCCGCAACGCTGCTCGCCACAAGGCGTTCGGGCAAGGCGCGCGACATGGTCGCCCCCGGCCCCGACGCGGCGGCGTTGCGCGCCATATTGTCGGCGGCGATGCGTGTTCCCGACCATGGCAAGCTGGCGCCATGGCGCTTTGTCGTCATCAACGATGATCGGCGTGCGGCACTGTCCGACGCGATGGTTGCTGCCTATGCCGCCGAAAAACCCGCCGCCGGGCGATTGGAAATCGATGCGATCCGCGGCTTTGCCTTGCAGGCGCCGTGCCTTGTCGTCGTCATGGCGCAGCCTGAGCCTGCGAGCCATATCCCCGAATGGGAACAATTGCTGTCGGTCGGCGCGGCATGCGGTTTGTTGTGCGTTGCCGCCCATGCGCATGGCTTTGTCGCCAACTGGCTGACCGGCTGGGCGGCCTATGCGCCGGCGATCACCAC
>CAJAHV010000118.1 GCA_903939555.1 uncultured Alphaproteobacteria bacterium
CGTCACCTCGACGCCCAGTTCATGGAACACCCCGGCGACGTCATTGGCGATATAGCCGCCGCCGGCGATGACCATGCGGCGCGGCAGCGCCGGCAGGTGAAATACCTCGTTGGAGGTGATGCCAAGCTCGGCACCCGGGATCTCGGGAATGAACGGCCGCGCCCCGGTGGCGACAAGGATGTGGCGGGCGGTATAGTGCGTGCCATCGACGGCAACGGTATGCGCATCGACGAAGCTGGCGTGGCCATGCAGCGTCGTCACCTTGTTGCTGTCGAGGGTGGTCTGGTACAGGCCGTTGAGCCGGTCGACCTCGGCCAGCACATTGTCACGCAGCGTCGGCCAGTCGAAACTCTTGCCGCTGATCTGCCAGCCGTAGCGCTGCGCATCGACGAGATCCTCGGCGAAATGTGCGCCATAGACGAGCAGTTTCTTGGGCACACAGCCCCGGATGACGCAGGTGCCGCCAACACGAAACTCCTCGGCGACCGCGACCCGCGCGCCATGGCCGGCGGCGATGCGGCTGGCGCGCACCCCGCCCGATCCGGCGCCGATGACGAACAGGTCGAAATCAAAGTCGGAGGGTTCGGTCATGGATGGGGCTTTCGTGGAAATAAAAGGCCACATCCCTCCCCCTTTGCGGGGAGGGAGTGGATAGGCTCTCCGTCTAGGCGCTCGCTCATGGCCCCGCCAACGCAAAAACCCGCTCGCGCTGATCGAAATTGCCCATCACGCCGGCCGGATGGCGATGGCCGCGAGTTCCTTGACCAGCTTGGCGGCGACTGCCGCGGTCATGCCATTGATGTCAAAGTCGGGGTTGTACTCGACGATATCGCCGCCAACGATGGCGCCCGGAATGCGCGCCAGCACATCGAGCAGCTGCCGCACCGACAGGCCACCGGGTTCATGGTGCGAGACGCCCGGCGCAAAGGCCGGATCAAGACCATCAAGATCGACCGAAACATACAACGGCGCGGCCGGAACCGGCACATTTGCCGCCTGAAAATCGCGCATCGCCACGATCTCCACGCCAAAGCGCGCCGCCTGTTCGCGCTGATGGGCATTCAAGGTGCGGATGCCGACCTGCACCAGCCGCGTCGCCAGCCCGGCCTCCATGATCCGCGCGAAGGGCGAGGCGTGCGAGCGCCGGTTGCCGCCGAGTTCGTCGTAGAGGTCGGGATGGGCATCGAAGTGCAATATCGTCACCGGGCCATGCACCGCCGCCACCCCGGCCACGGCGGGAAAGCTCACGCTGTGATCGCCACCGAGCAGCAGCGGCACCGCGCCCGCCGCACAGGCGGCCCGCGTTGCAGCGCTGATCAGCGCGTCATCGCCGGGACCTTCGGTCAACGCCAGGTCACCGGCATCGACCAGCATGATCTCGCGGCCAATCTCGGCGCCGCCTTCCGCCGCCGTATTGCCCATCTCGGAAAACAGCGCGGCGCGGATCAGCCCCGGCGCCCGCGCCGGGCCACGCCGGAAGCTGCTGTTGCAATCGGTCGGGGCGCCGATGAGATGAACATGGGTCATGCGCTGCTTCTGCCAGTAGGTCGGGGCGGGCAACTGTGGCAGATAAATCGCCATGCGCCAGTTCCTGATGATTCTGTTTGCCTGTCTTGCCCTGCCCGCGGCGGCGCGTCCGCCCAGCCTGGTGCCCGGCGATGCCCCGGCACTGGCCGCCCCCGGGCTGTTGCCGGTCGGCGTGCGCGAGACACGATTCGCCGCCGGGCCGGGCCGCGACCTTGGCCTGACGCTGTTCTACCCCGCCGCAAAGCGCGGTTCACCAACCACTTACCCACACGTCACACCGCAGCCACCCGCCGGTTTTCCCGCAAAACTCGTCTTCGAAGGCATTGCGACGCGCGATTCCGCCCCCGCCACGGGGCCGAAACTGCCGCTGATCCTGCTCAGTCACGGCCTCGGCCGCTGGTCGACAGCGATGAGCGGCATGGCCGAGAACCTCGCGTCGAAGGGCTATGTCGTCGCCAGCATCGATCATGACGACAGCGGCGTCATGGATCCGGCGCGGCGATTGCAGGTTTTTGGCATCGCTTACGCCCGGCGCAGCGCCGATCAACGCGCCGCCATCGCCTTTCTGACCGGCCTTGCGGCGTCGCAAGACCCGCTGGCGCCGCGTATCGACCCGCAAAACATCGCCGTCATCGGCTATTCGATGGGCGGCTATGGCGCGCTCGCCACTGGCGGCGCCGGCCATGACCCCAAGGCGCCGCTGACCGCGCAGCTACCCAAGGGTGCGCTCGACGGCGTTCTGGAGGGTGCGGCCCCGGCGCCGGGCGTGCGCGCGCTGGTGCTGATCGCCCCCTGGGGGGGCCTCGCGCCGGTGCGCAGCTTCACGCCAAGGGCACTCGCCAGCCTCGCCATGCCCAGCCTGTGGATCATGGGCGACAAGGATGATGTGGCGGGCACCGCCGGCATCCAGTGGCTGCACGACCATGCAAGCACCAGCGACCGCTACCTGCTGGTCTTCGCCAACGCCCGCCACAACCTGGGCGGCAACCCGCCACCGGCCAGCGCGCCCGACACCGGCCGCCTGCGCGATGCCCTCGACGAGCCGGTGTGGCGCAAGGACATGGCCGATGCGATCATCTTCCACAGCCTCACCGCCTTTCTCGACCAGCATCTGAAGGGCGATGCAGCCAAGGGGGAGTGGCTCGCCGCCGCGCCCGATGGCACGCTCAAGGGCTTCCAGAACCGCTGGCAATTGGGCATCAGCCTGACGCATACAGCGGCACAATGACGCCAAGCCACGATGGGGAGACGAGCATGACCGAGGCCGCAAGGGACGCGCTTTACCCGGTACCCGCCGCATGGGCGGCGCGCGCTCATGTCGATGCCGACCGCTACCAGGCGATGTATGCCGAGGCATTGGCCGATCCCGATGGCTTCTGGCGGCGCGAGGCGCAGATCATCGACTGGATGACCCCCTTCACCACCGTATCGAACAGCTCGTTCAACGAAGCCGACTTCGGCATCAGCTGGTTCGCCGATGGCGCGCTCAACGTTTCGGCCAACTGCCTTGACCGCCATCTGGCGACGCGCGGCGACACCGCGGCGATCATCTGGGAAGGCGATGACCCCGCCGACACGCGCACCATCACCTATCGCGAACTCCATGCCGAGGTCTGCCGCTTCGCCAATGTGCTGAAGGCACAAGGCGTGCAAAAGGGCGATCGCGTCACGCTGTACCTGCCGATGATCCCCGAAGCGGCGATGGCGATGCTCGCCTGCACCCGCATCGGCGCCATCCATTCGATCGTCTTTGGCGGTTTTTCGCCCGACAGCCTCGCCAATCGCATCCAGGATTGCGATTCGAGGCTGGTCATCACCGCCGACGAAGGCCTGCGCGGCGGCAAGCCGATCCCGCTCAAAGCCAATGTCGATGCGGCACTGGCGACCTGCCCGTCGGTTGAAACTGTCATCGTCGTGCGCCGCACCGGCGGTGCCATCGCCATGCAGCCGGGCCGCGACCTGTGGTACGAAGCCGCCCGCGACGCCGCTTCGCCCGATTGCCCGCCCGCAGCGATGGGCGCGGAAGACCCGCTGTTCATCCTCTACACCTCGGGTTCAACCGGCAAACCCAAGGGCGTGCTGCACACCACCGGCGGCTATCTGGTCTGGGTGGCGATGACCTTTCGCCATGTCTTCGACTATCGGCCCGGCGAAATCTTCTGGTGCACCGCCGATGTCGGCTGGGTAACCGGGCACAGCTATGTCGTTTATGGCCCGCTCGCCAATGGCGCGACGACGCTGATGTTCGAAGGCGTGCCCAATTACCCCGATGTCAGCCGCTTCTGGCAGGTCTGCGACCGCTGGGGCGTCAACATCTTCTACACCGCGCCCACTGCCTTGCGGGCGCTGATGCGCGACGGCGATGCGCCGGTAAAGGCAACCTCGCGCGCCTCGATCCGCCTGCTCGGCAGCGTCGGCGAGCCGATCAACCCCGAAGCCTGGGAATGGTATCACCGCGTCGTCGGCGACAGCCGTTGCCCCATCGTCGACACCTGGTGGCAGACCGAAACCGGCGGCGCACTGATCAGCCCGTTGCCCGGCGCCACGGCGCTCAAGCCCGGCTCGGCGACGCTGCCGCTGTTCGGCGTGGTGCCGATGCTCGTCGATGCCGAGGGCGCCGAACTCCATGGCGCGACCGAGGGCAATCTGTGCCTGGCGCAAAGCTGGCCGGGGCAGATGCGCACCGTCTGGAACGATCATGCGCGCTTCTTCCAGACCTATTTCACCACCTATCCCGGCCGCTATTTCACCGGCGACGGCGCGCGGCGCGATGCCGATGGCTATTGGTGGATCACCGGGCGGGTCGATGATGTCATCAATGTCTCGGGCCACCGCATGGGCACCGCCGAAGTCGAAAGCGCGTTGGTTGCCCATGCCAAGGTTGCCGAAGCCGCGGTGGTCGGTTTTCCGCACGATATCAAGGGGCAGGGCATCTATGCCTATGTGACGCTCAACAGCGGCGTGCCCGAGGATGAAGCGCTGCGCCGCGAGCTGGTGCAATGGGTGCGCCGCGAAATCGGGCCGATCGCCACGCCCGACGTCATCCAGTTTGCTCCCGGCCTGCCCAAGACACGCAGCGGCAAGATCATGCGGCGCATCCTCCGCAAGATCGCCGAGGGCGAAACCGGCAATCTGGGCGATATCTCGACGCTTGCCGACCCGTCGGTGGTCGCCGCGCTGGTCGCCAACCGGCCCTGACCGCTACGCGGGAACGGCCCGCCGCTGCGCTCGGCAGCGGCGGTCAGACCGCTACCATGAACCCCAGCATCTGCTGGCCGACACTCTTGGCGGCGGGATCGAGCCGGGTGCTGGCGTTGATGCCCCCCGGCAAGGCCCCAGCGAGCACAAGGTTGAGCGCCGCCACGCCGGGTACGTCATAAACCGTCACCGTCCCCGGCCGTTCGAACAGATGCGCCAGCCACGCCGCTACCGCTTCGGGGGTGAGCGCCGCCCGCAGCGCCGGCAGGTCCGCCGGCTCGCGGGCGATCACGGCGACGTTGACCGTCTCGCCCTTTTCGCCGCTGCGCACAAAGGCGAGCTCCCCCAAGCGGCGCGGCAGCGTGCCGGCGCGCACGACCGGCAGCGGCCGTGCAATCTGGCCGGGCGCAAAGCCGGCAATGTCCTCGGCGCGGAACGCCACCGGCCCGTCGCCGCAATCGATCGTCGCGGTGACCTCCGCCTTGGGGATCAGGAACGACACCAGCCCGGCAATGGGAATGACCTGAGCACCGAAGCTGACGCTGGTACCCGGCGCCATGCTCGA
>CAJAHV010000119.1 GCA_903939555.1 uncultured Alphaproteobacteria bacterium
ATCCGACCATGAACGGCGCGTTGAGGGTGCAGACGCCGAAATCCGGTGCGGCTTCGGCGCGCACGCCTTCGCAGGCGAGTTGCCGCGACTGGATATAGCCATTGCCCGCCACCAGTTCGGGTGTTGCCTGCGGGTAATAGCTGCCGATCATCACGGCGCGGCTAATGCCGGCGGTGCGGGCGGCGCGAAAGAACGCCGGCAGCGCGTCGCGGTTGGCGGCCATCAGATACTCCCCGGCATCGGCGCCGGGCGGGATGTGGCGCGGATCATTGCCGGCGGCGAACAACAGCCAGTCGAACCCCGCCAGTCGTTCGGCTGGGAAATCCCCCGCCACATAATCGCCAGCGAGAAAGGGCAGGGCGGCGAGCGCGGTGGCGGGATGCGCCGGGCTGCGCGCCGCCAGCGTCACATCATGGCCCAGTGCTTGCAGATACAGCGCGGCATGGCCGCCCAACAGGCCGGTACCGCCGACAACGAGAATCTTCATGGTGCGGGTTCCTGTCAGAAATTGAAGCCATTGCCGGTGACGACGGGCACGATCGTCCAATTGCCATTGGGGTCGCGGGTCCAGCCCGCCGCCGCTAGTGCGCCGCCATCGACATGGATGGTGGTACCGGTGACCCAGGCCGCCAGCGGGCTGGCGAGATAGAGCGCGGCGCCGGCGCAATCCGACGGCGTGCCGAAGCGGCCGAGCGGGATCCAGCGTTCGATATGCGGGCGGTGTTCGGCAGCAATCATGAAGGTCACCGGTACCTGCGGGGTCTCGGTGGTTTCGGGCGCGATATCGTTGATGCGGATGCCGGCGGGGCCAAGCTCGAGCGCCAGGCTTTTGGTCAGCCCGGCGATTCCCGCTTTGGCGGCGGCATAGATGCTGCAGTTCGGGATGCCGCGAAAGCCTTCGATCGAGGTCAGGTTGATGATGCTGGCGCCTGGCGCTGCGGCGCGCAGATGCGGCAGGAAGGCGCGGGTGACGGTGATCACGCTGCGCAGATTGACGGTCAGGATGGCGTCGATCTCATCATCCTCCAGCGCTTCGAACGGCTTGGCGGCAAGGAAATGCCCGACATTGTTGACCAGCACGTCGACGGGCCGGTCGAGCGCCTTGGCAAAGGCCGCCACGGCGGCGCGGTCGGTGACATCGACATCATGGACCTCGGCCATCGCGCCGAACGCCGCGCGGGCCTCGGCAGCGTGCGCCGGGTCATTTTCGGCGATGACAAGCCGGGCGCCCTGTTCGGCAAAACTGTCGGCGATGGCGCGGCCGATGCCGGCACCGCCGCCGGTGACCAGCACGGTCTTGCCGGTGAAATCGAGCGGGTTGATCATCCTGGCAGGTACATCTGCGCCGCCTTGCCGCCATCGACCGGCAGCGCGACGCCGGTGATATAGGCGGCGGCGTCCGACAGCAGGAAGGCGATGGCTTCGGCAAGTTCATCGGGCTTGCCGCCGCGGCCCATCGGGATGGCATCGGCGGTGGCGCCGGCGGCATCGGGGTTCTTGCGGGCATAGTCTTCATTGGCGGCGGTGTTGACCTGACCCGGCACGATAACGTTGACGCGCACCCCGGCGCGGGCGCCCTCCATCGCGGCGACCGCCGAAAACTGGATCATCGCGGCCTTGGACGCCGAATAGCTGGCGAGATAGGGCGCCGCGCGAATGCCGCAGGTCGAGGCGATGTTGACGATGCTGCCGCCGCCGGCCTTGAGCATGACCTTCATCGCCGCCTTGGTGCCGATGAACGCGGCTTCGGCATTGACGGCGAAATCGGCGCGCCACTGGTCGAGCGTCAGCTTCACGATCGGCGCGTAATGCACCGACATGGCATTGTTGACCATCATGTCGAGCCGGCCATGCCGGGCGGCAACATCGGCAACCATGGCGGCAAAGGCGTCGGCATCGGACACGTCGAGCCGGATCGCCTCGACGGTGCCGCCGGCAGCAGCGATGGCGGCGCGGGCGTCTTCAAGCTTGTCGGCGCGGCGGGCGCAGATGATGACGGTGGCGCCGCGCGCCGCCAACAGGCTGGCGGTGGCGAGGCCGATGCCGTCGCTGCCACCGGTGATGATCGCGACCTTGCCGGAAAAGCTCATGCGAGTGCTCCTGCTGCCACACGATTAAGCGCGGCTTCATTGGGGGATTTGATAACGCAGCTGGTGCCGCCGGGGGAATACATCATCGTCACGCAGCGGTTGCAAGCGGTGCAGCCCGACTGGTTGGTGGTGCCGGCCTGCAGCGCGTTGACGAAGCCCGGATCATGGACGAGCGCGCGGCCCAGCGCGATGGCTTCGAAGCCATCGGTCATCGCGGTTTCGACCCCGGCGAGCGATTGCACGCCGCCGAGATAGGCGAGCGGCATCTTGACCGCAGCGCGGATGCGCAGGGCATGGTCGCGCAGGTAATTTTCGCGGAACACGACGTTCTGCGGCTCGGTGAAGCTTTGTACCCACATGCCGATGGCGATGGCGAGATTGGCCGGCTTGCCGCGGTTCGATTTGGGGAAGGACGAGCCGAACATCGCGGTGATCGATTCGACATTGAGGCCGTTCGACAGCACCGCCATGTGCGCGCCGCCAGCTTCGAGCGCGCGGGCAATCGCGACGCCATCCTCGATGGTGTTGCCGCCCTCCTTGCCATCGGTCATGCTGTATTTGGCGACCACGGCCAGGTCCTTGCCGACAGCATCGAGCACGCGGCCAAGCACTTCTGTGGGGAAGCGCATGCGCTTTTCGATCGAGCCGCCATAGCCATCCCAGCGGCGATTGTAGAAGGGCGAGACGAACTGGCTGAGCAGATAGCCATGGCCCATGTGCAGCTCGACCGCGTCGAAGCCGGCCTCGCGCGCCCGCACGGCGGCGGCGGCAAATTCGGCTGCCATATCGGCCATTTCGGCCTTGTTCATCGCCTTTTTCAACCAGCGGTTGTTCATCACGCCGATCTTGTTGAAGCCGCCGCTGGCCGACAAGGGTCGCGACGCGGCGAGCTGGGTCTTGTCGAGAAAAGTGAAGGCGCCAGCATGGGTCAATTGCGCCATCGCGGCGCCGCCATGCCGGTGGACGCCGTCGGTGAGCACCCGGAAATCAGCAATCGCGGCATCATCGAGGGTCGCCTGGTCAACGAACGTCCGGCCATCGCGGCTGGTGGCGCAATAGGCCACCGTTGTCAGCGCGGCACCGCCAGCGGCGACATTTTCATGAAATTTCGCCAGCCCCTTGGTGACCATCCCACCCTTGGCCATGCCTTCGTTGGTCGCCGATTTGATGAAGCGGTTGCGCAGCCGCAACGGGCCTATCGTCAGTGGCGTGAACGCCGATGCTGCCGCACTGCCGGCCATGGCTGGCTTCCTTCCCCGAGAATTACATGTCTGCCGTATTCTTTGCCGCCAGATAACGCAATTGTTGTTTGTGATGGCCAAGCGCCAACAGGATGCGTAGTGTTCAAGCCATAGTTTTGCGAACCCCGAGGAGAAGCGCGCTCATGGTGGACCTTTCTGGCAAGGTGGCGCTGATCACCGGGGCGGGGCAAGGCGTCGGCCAGGGCATCGCGCTGGCATTGGCGCGCGCCGGGGCCACCATCGCGGTCACCGGGCGCACCGAGGCCAAGCTGCTCGAAACCTGCCGGATCATCGCCGAACGCGGCGGCAGCGCCATCCCCATCGCCTGCAATGTGCGCAGCGCCGATGATTGCGAGCGCACCGTGGCGGCGGTGGTGGCGCAATTGGGCGGCATCGATATTCTCGTCAACAATGCCCAGGAGGTGGCGCTCGGCACCCTGCTCGAGGTTAGCGACGACGCCTTCACCGGTTCGTTCGAATCGGGGCCGCTGGCGACGTTTCGGCTGATGAAGTGCGTCCACCCGCATCTCGTGGCGCGCGGCGGCGGCACCATTTTCAACCTCGCCTCGTCAGCCGGGGTGCGCTGGGACATGGCGCGCTATGGCCCCTATGGCGCGGTCAAGCAGGCGATCCGCGTGTTGACCCGCGCGGCGGCGGCGGAATGGGGGCCCGACAATATCCGGGTGCTGACCATCGCGCCGCACGCTGAATCGCCCGGGGTGAAATGGTGGGTGAAGAACAATCCCGACGAAGCGGCGGCGTTCTTCAAGACCATCCCGGCCGGGCGCTTCGGCGATTGCGAACAGGATATCGGCGAGGCCATTGTCGCCTTGTGCGGGCCGGAAATGCGCTACCTGACCGGGGCGACGATTCCGCTCGATGGCGGCCAGGCCAATTTCGACTGAAGGGAATATCCGTGGAAAAGCTTGTTGCGGCGCTGTGGAAGCCCGAGGCGCAATCCGCTGCCGATTTCAACGCCGCACTGCTCGGGCCGCTGGCGGCGCAGTTGCAGGCCGCCGGGTCGCAGCACTTGCGGTTCAACCTGCAGGACGCGACCGTCGCGCCGGGGGCCAAGCTGCGACAGGTCAACACAAAGCCGCAGATGCACGCCATCGCGCAATTCTGGCTGCCCAGCGCCAATACGCGCTTCCGGGGTGCCATCGACGCGGCGCTGGCGGCGCATAGCGAACGCGTGGCGGCGTGGATCGCGGTCGAATCGACGATCATCGCCAATGTCGCGCATCCGGTGGTGCCGGGCGGGCGGACCTGGGGGTTTTCGCAGGCGACCTTCCTCGGCCGGCCACCACGGCTAAGCCATGACGACTGGCGCCGCATCTGGCAGACAACCCATACCGAGGTCGCCATCGCGACCCAGGCCAATTTCGAATATGTCCAGCATGTGCTGGTCCAGCCGCTCACCGCCGACGCCCCGGATTTTGCCGGCTTTGTCGAGGAATGCTTTCCGATCGAAGCATTGAGCGACCCGCAGGTGTTTTTCGATGCGGTGGGGGATGCCGCCAAGTTCGACCGCAACCTTGCCAGCATGATGGAAAGCTGCGGGCGTTTCATCGATTTTGACCGTATCGATGTCTTGATCACCAGTCAGTTCAACCTGTGAACGACCGGGTTATCCGCATCGGCGGCGGCGCGGCCTTCTTCATCGATTCGGCGCTGGCGGTGCCGCAACTGCTGACTGCCGGGGTCGATTACATCATCCTCGATTATCTGGCCGAAGGCGCGATGGGACTGCTCGGCCGGATGCGGCTGGCCGATCCGGCGAGCGGCTTCCCGGCCGATTTCATGGCGGTCCATATCGGCCCGCATCTGGCGACGATTGCCGAAAAGCGGGTGCGGATCATCGCCAATGCCGGTGGCGTCAACCCGGCCGGGCTGGCGGCGGTGCTGCGGCGGCGCCTGGTGGAACTGGGGCTGGACCTGCAGGTCGCGGCCATCGCCGGCGACGACCTGACGGCGCGCGCCGCCGAATTTGCCGCCGGCACGGTCGACATGGCCAATGGCGCGCCGTTTCCGGCGCACGGGCTGACCAGCTGCAACGCCTATCTCGGGGCGTTTCCCATCGCGGCGGCGCTGGCCGGCGGCGCCGATATCGTCATCACCGGGCGCGTTGTCGATTCGGCGCTGGCGCTGGGGCCGCTGATCCATGAATTCGGCTGGGGGGCGCGCGATTTCGATCTTCTGGCTGCCGGCACGCTGGCCGGGCACCTGATCGAATGCGGGGCGCAGGCGACCGGCGGCACCTTCACCGATTGGCGCGACGTGCCCGGCTGGGACAGTATCGGCAGCCCGATTGCCGAATGCGCCGGCGATGGCTCGCTGGTCATCACCAAGCCCGAAGGCACCGGCGGCCTGGTCAGCATCGGCACCGTGGCCGAACAGATGCTGTATGAAGTCGGCGACCCTCAGGCCTATTTCGTTCCCGATGTGACCTGCGATTTCGCGCATGTGCGGCTTGAACAGCGCGGTCCTGACCGGGTCGGGGTCAGCGGCGCGCGCGGCCTGCCGCCCACCGCGACGTTGAAGGCCTGCGCCACTTATGACGATGGCTGGCGCGCTATCGCCTATCAGCCGATTATCGGCCCCGACGCCGTGGCGCGGGCGCAGCGCCAGGCCACCGCGATGTTCGTGCGCGGCAGCCGGCTGTGCCAGGCGCAGGGCATGGCGGATTTTCGCCGCACCGATGCCGTGCTGATCGGCGCCGGGGCGTCGCTTGGGCCGCGGGTCTTTGATGCTGCGGCACAGGAAGTGGTGCTCAAGCTGGTTGCTGACCATGACAGCGCTGCCGCCGCCGGCCTGTTCGTGCGCGAACAATTTGCCGCCATATCGAGCATGGCGCCGGGTACCAGCGTCAGCTTCGGTGCTCAGGTCATTCCCATTGCCGGGCTGGTGTCGTTCCTGATCCCCAAGGCGGAGGTCACCGCGACGATCGATTGCGGCGACGGGCCGGTGGCGTTCCGCGCCGAG
>CAJAHV010000120.1 GCA_903939555.1 uncultured Alphaproteobacteria bacterium
TCCCATGATAGCGCGATAGGCCGGAACAGCATCGTCGCCTTCGAGGACCTGAACCACGACCGGGCCGCTGATCATGAAGGCGACGAGCTCACCGAAGAAGCCGCGTTCGCGGTGGACGGCGTAGAAACCTTCGGCCTGGCCCTTAGTGAGGTGAAGGCGCTTCTGGGCGACGATGCGCAGGCCGGCGGCTTCAATCATGGCATTGACCTTGCCGGTGATGTTGCGGCGGGTAGCGTCTGGCTTGATGATCGAGAAGGTGCGCGTGATAGCCACGGGGGAAAACTCCGATTGTTTGCAACACTGGGGGATTAAACCGCCGCTCACCTAGCCGCGCCACGCCGGAAAGGCAAGTTTTGCCCGGAAATCGCTGGATCACCCGGCCTTTTCGAAGCGGCCGCCATCGGTTTCGCGCCAATAGACCGGCTTGACCCCTTCAACCTTTGCCAGCCGGCGCCAGCGGTTGCGTGCAACCTCAGCGCCTTTGGCATCGAACAGAAACAGCACCCGGGTCAACCCGGCCAGATCCTCGGGCAGATCATCGCCGATTTGCGCCAGGCAATCGGCCGCATTGGCGGCGGGCAGACCTGCCGCCGACAGCAAAACCGGCTGGCTGGAAAGCCGATCCGACGCAAGCTCGTTGTCGATACCATGCGGCACGAAACTGTCCGCCGGCTGCTGCCACAATATGTCATCAAGACTGTTCAGCAGGTCGGTATCGCTGCTGCGCACCAGAATGCGGTGCCCCGCCGACAATGCTTTGCCGACAAGTTGCGGTAGTACCGCTTCGACACGGCGCTCGGCAAGTTGATAGAAACCGATTTCGATCATGGCCAGTTCCTATCATCCCGGGACTGACCCGGGACCCGGTTTTTCTTGGGCAACATGCCGGGCGCAACTGGATCCCGAGTTTGACCCTGGATCAAGCAAATCCCCTCACCCCTCGAAATTTGCCGCGATAAACCGGTCGAGAAGGCGTACGCCATAGCCCGTAGCACCCTTGTCATGGAGCGTTCCCACCTTGCTCGACCAGACTGTGCCTGCAATATCGAGATGCGCCCACTTCACGCCGGGCTTGACGAAACGCTTGATGAACTGCGCGGCGGTGATCGAGCCCCCCTCTCGCGGCCCGACATTCTTGATGTCCGCGATCGCGCTGTCGATAAGCTTGTCATAGGCATCGCCGATCGGCATGCGCCACAATTTTTCACCGCAAGTATCGCCCGCCGTAGTCAGTTGCGCTGCTAGGCCATCATCGTTGCAGAACAGCCCGGCATGCTCATGCCCAAGGCTAACGATGATCGCGCCGGTCAACGTCGCGAGATCGACAACTACCTCGGGGTTGAACTTTTCCTGCGCCCACCAGATCGCGTCGCACAACACCAGCCGCCCTTCCGCATCGGTATTGATGACTTCGATGGTCTGGCCATTCATGCTGGTGACAACGTCACCGGGGCGCTGGGCATTGCCATCGGGCATGTTCTCGACCAGCCCGACGACCCCGACGACGTGCGCCTTTGCCTTGCGGGCTGCCAGCGCGTGCATGGCGCCAGTGACCGCCCCTGCCCCGCCCATGTCCCACTTCATGTCTTCCATGCCGGCGGCGGGCTTGATGCTGATGCCGCCCGTATCGAAGGTGACACCCTTGCCGACGAAGACAACGGGCTTGGCGTCGGGGTTGCCGGTGCCGTTCCAGCGCATAGCCATCAGCCGCGGCGGCCGAACCGAGCCTTGCGCGACGCCGAGCAGCGCGCCCATGCCGAGGGCCCGCATTTCATCCTCGCCGAGCACCGTCAGTTCGATTCCGAGATCTTTCAGGTCCTGTGCCGATTCGACGAAGGATTCCGGGTAGATGACGTTGGCGGGTTCCGAAACAAGGTCGCGGGTGCGCGTGACGCCGGCGGCAATGGCGGCAAGCTGTTCATGCTTGGCTTCGGCCCCCGGGGCGCCAATGATGTCGAAATCGGTCAGCGTCGGTTTGGTCTTGGGCTTCATCGTCGTGCGATATTTGTCGAAGCGATAGCTGCGTAGCGACGCGCCGTGCGCCAGATGCGCCGCCGCGTCGGCAAGCGGCAGGGCGCCGGTGACACCCGTCATGTCGACAGTTACACGGGTTTCACCACAGGCTTGGAAACGCGCAGCGACGGTCGCGCCGATTTTTTCGAACACTGCTGGCGTCGCCTTGTCGGCCGGGCCCATGCCGATGATCAACAGCCGGGCTGCCGCAAGGCCGTGCGGGCCCAGGATTTCGACCACCGCCGACGCTTCGCCTTCGAAACGTCCTGTCTTGAGCGCCCGTGCTACCTGGCCTTCGCTGGCTGCATCCACCATTATTGCCCCGGGTGTCATCTCGCCGCCGGGCCCGGCAAGGACGACATGGACATGTGGCGCCGGATCGGCAGCGGCAGGAAATGAAATGCGCATCGAAAAGGAGCCTTCATGGCGGAGGAATGACATATGCCGTCTAGAACGCCGCTAGACGGCGTGCAAACCCGCAAGCCGGTACTGCGGCAAAGTGCTGTGGACGCCGCGCGCCGTGGCGGCTAAGCCAACACCCCTTAGTTCCCGCTCTTGAAAGCGTCGCTTGCCCCTGCGTTCTGTCCTGCTGGCGACCGCCACCTTGTTAGCCGCTGCGGGCGGTGCCGGTGCCGCGCGTGCCTATCAGGCGCAGCCGCCCGAAGCGCCCGGGCTGACGGTACCGCGTGATAGCGGCGATGTCATTGCGCCCGGTGACAGCATCGGCTTCGAAGCCGATGAGATGCGCTATGATGACAAGGCCGAGATCGTCACTGCCGCAGGTTCCGTAAAGCTGAACCGCGACGCGTGGAAGCTTTCGGCCGATACAATCGAATATGACCGAAGCAGCGGCAAGGTCGTGGCGCGCGGCCACGTCATCACCATCGATCCCGAAGGCAACCAAGCCTTTGGCGACCGCATAGAACTGACCGATTCGCTGCGGGACGGCATTATAGACAATGTTTTACTCGTGCTGAACGACGGTGGGCGTTTGGCAGCCAACGAGGGCGCCCGCAATGGCGATGTCATCGCATTGCGCCGCGCCGTTTATTCACCCTGCGCCGTTGTCGACAAGCAGGGCTGCCCGCATGAGCCGGTATGGCAGGTCAAGGCGCTGCGCATTGCCTATAATCGCGCCAAGCACCGGCTTTACTACAAGGCAGCCTCACTCGAAATGTTCGGTGTGCCGGTCTTCTACCTGCCGACTTTTTCGCACCCCGATGGTCTTGCTAAGCAGGTCAGCGGGCTGTTGTTGCCGGGGATCGAATTCCAAAGACAATTGGGGGTGGGCATCAGCCTGCCCTATCACGTTGCACTGGCCCCCGACCGCGATGCCACCATAACACCGCATTTCTACACTGCTGAAAACCCGGCGCTGCAACTTTCGGCGCGGCGGCTGTTCGCCAAGGGGCCGGTTCAGGTCGATGCCTTTTTCACTTATGCACAATTGACCGAATTTGCTGCCGACGGCGTTACTGAAATCGACCGCGGCAATCGGTTTCGCGGCTATTTCGCCCTCAAGGGCCAATTGCAACATTCGTCGACCTGGCGGTCGAAATTTTCGGTACGCTTGACCACCGATGACACGTTCAACCGCCGCTATGGTCTTGATTTCGATGATACCCTGCGGTCGACCTATGCGATCGAACGCCAGACCCAAACCAGCTTCCTGTCGGTTTCGGCCTGGGCTTTCCAGGGGCTACGCGCTGCCGACCGGGCGGGCGAATTGCCGTATGTGCTGCCGCTGATCGAATATGATTGGCGGCCTGCAGACCCGGTACTGGGCGGGCGCCTGCGTTTCGGTGCCAACAGCATGAACCTTTATCGAACCGACGGACAGAGCGTGCAGCGCGCTCTGGTCTTTGGCCGTTGGGACCGAAGTTTCATTACGTCGCTAGGCCAGCGCATCACCGGCACCACCATGCTTCGCAGCGACCTCTATAACGTCATCGACCCTCAAAAAGCGACCTTGCCAGAATATGCCGGTCGGTCAGGGATGCATGGCCGGGTGATTCCGGTTGGTGCCATCGATGTCGAATGGCCGCTCGCCGGGCCGGCGTTGGGTGGCAATCAAAAGATCACGCCGCGCGTGCAGATCGTCGTCACGCCAGCCGACCTCGACAATAGCGTGCCGAACGAAGACAGCCGCGCCATTGAACTCGAAACCGGCAGCTTGTTCGATCTCAACCGCTTTCCCGGCCATGACCGCTTCGAATCAGGCACCAGATTAAATTATGGTGTGCAATATGCACTCGACCGACCCGGCTGGGCCTTGCGCAGCGAAATCGGCCAGTCGGTAAGGTTGGCGGGTGACGGCAGCGAATTTCCGCAAGGGACCGGGCTCAGCCAGACTGCCAGCGATTTTGTCGGACGCAGCAATCTCAAGCTGGGGAGCTTGTTCGAGATCACCCACCGCTTCCGGGTCGACCGGCACAGTTTCGCCGTGCGCCGCAATGAAATCGATGTGGCGATCGGCGACCGCCGGACCTATGCGACGATCAGCTATCTCAAACTTAACCGCAACATCCAGCTTGAAGACCTTGAAGATCGTGCTGAATTGCGGCTCGGCGGACGCGTCGCCATTGCCCGCTTCTGGTCGGCATTCGGCTCGGCGGTCGTCGATCTGACGACCGCCCGGGACAACCCGAATGCTACAGGCGATGGTTTCAAGTCGGTGCGCCACCGCATCGGCCTCGAATATGAAGACGAATGTTTCCGGCTCGGTCTGAGTTGGCGGCGCGATTACATCGGCGACCGTGATTTCCGTCCCGGCAACACTTTCTTGCTCTCACTCGCCTTCAAAACCCTTGGCCGTTGACCCCCAACGGCCTGGCGCGCCGTTTTCACCCCCGGTTCAGCACGCTGGCGGTAACCTCGGCTTTGCTGTCATCCCTCGCATACGCTATTGACCGCATACGTCGTGCGGCAGAGGCCAATGGGGGGCGGCATCAACCTGCCCCGTTCGGAGACTGGAATGCGTTTCAATACCAAGATGTACGGCCTTTTGCTCGGCACAGCCCTGGCGATGACCGCTGCGCCCGTTACATCGACAGCGCAAGAAACAGCACAGGCGCCCGGATTTTCGGCCGGAGACATCCCGGAAATGCGCGTAGTGGGCGATATCGACCCGACGCTGCGCAAGGCCCAGGCCATAGTAAACGGCGATGTCATCACCGATACCGATATCGACCAGCGTGTTGCCCTTGTGCTGGCAGCCAATGGCGGAAAAATTGATGACGACGAACGCATGCGGCTACGCTTGCAGGTGCTGCGCAATCTTATCGATGAAAAGCTGCAGGTGCAGGAAGCTGCCAACAACGATATCCGCATCGCCGATGCCGAGGTCGACCGCTCCTATGATCGGGTTGCTGCCAATTTCAAACGCTCGCCGGCGGCCTTCGAACAATTCCTGCGCGACGCTGGTTCATCACCCGCCTCGATCAAAGGCCAGATCAAGGGAGAACTCGCCTGGAACCGCGTGTTGCGACGCAAGGTCGAACCGATGGTCAACGTTGGCGATGACGAAGTGCAGGCTATCATCGCCAAGCTGAACGCCGCCAAGGGCAAAGATGAATTTCATGTCAGCGAAATACTGCTGACTGCCACCCCCGAAACCGAAGCCCGGGTTCTGGAAGATGCCGCCCGTATCGTCGGCCAGATCCGCGGCGGCGCCTCGTTCGTTGCCTATGCACGGCAGTTTTCCGAAGCATCAAGCGCCGGCGTGGGGGGTGACCTCGGCTGGGTGCGCGCCGAACAGCTTGCCGACACAGTGAGCCCTGTCATAACAAGCTTGCAGGCTGGCGCCGGTGCGAGCAGCATCAGCGACCCTATCCGCGTGCCAGGCGGCGTTGCAATCATGGCACTGCTCGAAAAGCGCCAGGTGCTCGCCGCTGATCCCGATGCCGCCATCCTGTCCCTGAAGCAGATGTCGCTGCCGCTGCCCGCTGGCATCAGCGAGGCGCAAGCAATGGCAAAGGTCAAGGAATTCCAGACGGCGACACAGGCCATGGGTGGCTGCGGCAGGGTAGAAGAAGTCGGCAAGCAATTGGGCGCCGATGTCGCGATCAACGATGCCATCCGCATGAAAGACCTGCCCCCTGCGCTACAGAATATCCTCAAGCAATTGTCGATCGGCCAGGCGACACCGGCCTTTGGTTCAGCCGCCGAAGGCCTGCGGGTCCTTGTGCTGTGCGGCCGCGACGACAGCGCCGCCCAAGTGAAGGCGCCGAGTTTCGACGAAATCTATTCCCAGATGAACGAGGAGCGCGTCAACATGCGGGCGCGTCGCTATCTTCGCGATTTGCGCCGCGACGCGATCGTCGATTACCGCTAATGACCGGACCGGCGCCCGCGCCGCTGGCTGTGTCTGTGGGCGATCCTGCCGGGGTCGGTCCGGAAATCGTCGCGGCGGCTTGGGCGGCCCGCCACGCCGAAAACCTGCCGCCCTTCTTTGCCATCGGCGACCGGCGGGCGATAAACGCCGTATGGGATGGCCCCATCGAAACATTGGGTACACCATCCGACGCGGCGGCTGCCTTTGATCGCGCCTTGCCGCTGATCCAGGTCGATGATCCGGGCGAGATCACCCCGGGAGATCCTAATTTTGCCGGCGCGCGTTGCGCACTCGACAGCCTCGAGATTGCGGTTGGGTTGGCGCGCAACGGTTTTGCCGGCGGCATTGTCACCGGTCCGGTATCCAAGGCGCAGCTCTACAATATCGGCTTCAACTATCCGGGCCAGACCGAGTTCGTCGCAGAACGCTGCGGCATTGCGGCGGTAAACGCCGTGATGATGCTCGCCGGACCCAGCCTCCGCACCATCCCGATCACCGTCCACAGCCCGCTGAGCGACGTGCCGCGTCTGCTGACTACGGAACTCATCATTGCCAAGGCGCGCATTGCTGTCCGCGCCCTGACGCGCGATTATGGCGTCGCCCGGCCCCGGCTTGTCGTAGCCGGGCTGAACCCCCATGCCGGCGAAAGCGGAACGCTGGGCCGCGAGGATATTGATATCATCCGCCCTGCCATCGAGACATTGCTCGCCGAAGACATAGATGTGCGCGGGCCGCTGGCCGCCGATACGATGTTCCATCCGGCCGCCCGCGCATTATATGATGTTGCTCTGTGCATGTATCACGACCAAGCGCTTATTCCGTTAAAGACGCTGCATTTTGATGATGGGGTCAATGTCACGCTTGGTCTGCCAATCGTGCGCACCTCGCCCGATCATGGCACAGCCTTCGGCATCGCCGGAAAAGGCATTGCCAGCCCTCGCGCCATGATCGAGGCGATCCGCATGGCCGGCCAATGCGTGGCGCGCAGGCTGGCGGCTTGAACCGATCCGCACTACCGGATGCGCTGGCGCAACTGCCACCGCTGCGTGAGGTCATCGCCCGCCATGGCCTAAATGCGAAGAAATCGCTCGGCCAAAATTTCTTGTTCGATGGCAATCTGCTCGATCGCATCGCGCGGGTGCCCGGGCCGCTTGCCGGCCAATCGGTCTATGAAGTCGGTCCTGGCCCCGGCGGCTTGACGCGTGCGCTGCTGCGCGCCGGAGCTCGGGTGACAGCAGTAGAACGCGATGACCGCGCCCTGCCCGCGCTTGCCGAACTGACAGAAGCAGCGGCAGGCCGACTAAGCGTGATCAACGGCGATGCGATGGCGGTCGATGCCGCAGCGCTGGCCGGACCGGGCGCCCATATCGTTGCCAACCTGCCCTATAACATCGGCACGGCGCTGCTTACCGGCTGGCTGACTGGCGATGACTGGCCGCCATGGTGGGCGAGCCTGACGCTGATGTTCCAGCAGGAAGTCGCGCAGCGCCTGGTCGCATCCCCCGGCAGCGGCGCCTATGGCCGACTGTCGGTGCTCGCACAGTGGCGGACACAAGCGCGGATCGCCTTCAGTGTGCCGCCTCGTGCTTTCATTCCTGCTCCAAAGGTCACTTCGGCGGTCGTTCATCTCGTGCCTATCACGCCATTGTCGGCCGCCACGCCAGCCCGTCTCGCGGCATTGACGGCGGCCGCCTTTGGCCAGCGCCGCAAGATGTTGCGCGCCAGCCTCAAGGGACTTCCCGGCGCACTCGACGCACTGGTAGCCGAAGGTATCAGCCCAGAAGCGCGCGCTGAAACAGTGCCGGTTGCCGCCTTTGCTGCTGCTGCTGAAAGGCTGAGCCAATAAGAGAGAGCGACTATGGTCGCCTTGTTGTCGGGTTCGGCGTTGCCGACATCACATTGAAGTGCGACTTCTTTGCAGAGTTTGCCAGATCGCTAGATTTTTCGCGGGTTAAGTTCAGCACTTAGCCGAACCTAACGTGCCGCCATTCCCGATAGCAACCGCACCGATATCGACCGATCCGCCTGATTTATCTACTTTGTTGCAACAGTCTTGGGAGCCTGTGTTGCCGCCGAGTTGATTGCTGCCTGCAATCGGGCGGCACCACCACAATCCGCCTTGCACAACGCCTTCATGCGGGCGAGATTCACTTGAGCCCGCGCCGTGGCACCGCGCGCGATATAGGCATTGCCCTGACCTTCAAGCGCGACGAGATCGGACGGGTTAAGAGCCAATGCCTCGCGATAATATTTGACTGCCTTGCCGGGAAGACCCAGCTTTTCGTAGCTCATGGCGATCCCGGTGAAGGCGGCGACATTTTTGGGATCGCTTGCCAAAGCCGCCTCATACGCGTCTATCGCCACAAGGGCATCACCGCGGGTCAGCGCCGCCTTGCCCTGTTCGGCCATCTGCACCGATTGCGGCTTGAGAATGTCATCACCGCTTGGCCCCGATCCACCAGTGGCCATTGTCGACACACTGCCCATGAGCAACAAATACAAAGGCGCGGCCCAGTAAAAATGCATTTCACGATCCCTGTCGACAGGCGTGTTCATTAGCAGACCCGTTGCAGCCTTGCGATGAAGAATCCGTCGCACCCTTGCGCCTTTGGTGACAGCACCAGCGCAGTTGCGGAGGCATCAACGCCGGGGATGCAGATGGCCGTCGGAGAAAACGCGGCCGTCGTCGCCAGGAACGCCGACACACGTGCTTCGCCTTCGGCCGGCAGCAGCGAACAAACGACATAGGTCAACACGCCGCCCGGCCGCACCAGCGTCGCGGCCAGCGCCAACAAGCGATCCTGTTCCGCTTCCAGCCGCGCCAGACGCTCCGGGGTCAGCCGCCAGCGGGCTTCGGGGTTCCGCCGCCAAGTGCCGGCGCCAGAACAGGGTGCATCGACCAGCACATGATCGGCCAGACCGGTCAAGTCGACTAGTGCTTCGGCTTCTTTACGCGGGTTGAGCAGGCGGATCTCGACATTTTCAACCCCGGCCCGCGCCAGCCGTTGCGGCAGTGCCGACAGGCGGCCGCGATCAGTATCGCTGGCGATCAACAGCCCTTGACCATGCATCAGCGCCGCCAGTGCGAGAGTCTTGCCTCCCGCCCCTGCACAGAGGTCAACCACGGTATCACCTGGCTTCACACCGACAGCCAGCGACGCCAATTGCGAGCCTTCGTCCTGAACCTCGAAATGGCCAGTATGAAAGGCCGGCAGCGTTTCGACATTAAGGCCCGCCGGTGCCCGCACACCGACCGGTGAGAGGGGCGTCGCCGCCATTTCCGGCAGCTCTGCAAGCAGCGCCTCGCGACTCGTCTTGAGCGTGTTCACCCGAAGATCAAGCGGCGCACGTTCGAGCAGGGCCGCGACCTCAGCGTCGCTGGCCTTGCCGAACCGGGTGCGTAGCATGTCGAGTTGCCAGCCTGGTGCAAGCGACGGGCGCGCCTCGGGCTCGCCTGCCGAAAGCGCTGCCGGCGCGTGGCCATCACTGCCGAACAGCGCCAACAATTCAGGTGCGCGGGCACGGGCATGCCCGATCAACGCCGCACGGCCGGTTTCGGGGGGCGTGCCGATGCTGCGGATGACATCGAAAACCAGATCGCGAACAGAACGTCTGTCCTTCGATCCGGCATAGCGGCGCGTCGAAAAATAACGCTGGACGATGGTATCGGCAGCAGCACCTCCCGTGCGTGCCGCGTTGACCGCTTGATCAAGACATTCGATCGCCGCCTGCACCCGCGCGGCGGGCGTCATGATCCGGTTGTCGGGTAATTGGGGGCCTCGCGCGTGATCGTCACGTCATGGACATGGCTTTCCCGCAGGCCCGCGTTGGTTATGCGGATGAACTCGGCGCGTTTGCGGAATTCGTCTAGCGTAGCCGAGCCCGTATAGCCCATTGCTGCCTTCACGCCGCCGACCAGTTGGTGCAGCACCGCCGTAGCTGGCCCCTTGTAAGGCACCTGCCCTTCGATGCCTTCGGGCACCAGCTTTAGCTGATCCTTGATATCCTGCTGGAAATAACGATCGGCTGATCCGCGCGCCATGGCGGCAACGCTGCCCATGCCGCGATAGCTTTTGTAAGTGCGGCCCTGCCACAGGAATGTATCACCCGGGGCTTCCTCGGTGCCGGCGAGCAAGCTGCCGACCATGACCGCCGCCGCACCCGCCGCCAGCGCCTTGGCGACATCGCCCGACGTGCGCAGCCCGCCGTCAGCAATGACCGGGATGCCGAGCCGGGCAGCGGCTTCCGCCGTGTCGATGACAGCGGTCAACTGCGGCACGCCGACGCCGGCAACAACGCGGGTGGTGCAAATCGACCCTGGGCCGATGCCCACCTTGATACCATCGGCACCTGCGCCAATCAGCGCGCGCGCTGCCTCGGCAGTAGCGACATTGCCAGCGATAACCTGGGCATTGTTCGACAGCTTCTTGATGCGCGTAACCGCTTCGGCAACCCGGTCGCTATGGCCGTGCGCTGTATCGACGACAATCAGATCACATTCGGCATCGAGCAAGGCTGCGGTGCGTTCATAGCCAAGGTCGCCGACCGTTGTGGCCGCAGCGACTCGCAACCGACCGGCGGCGTCCTTGGTCGCCGCCGGATAGGTGACGGCACGTTCGATATCCTTGACCGTAATCAGCCCTATGCAGCGCCCTGCTTCGTCGACAACTAGCAGCTTTTCGATGCGGTGAGCATGAAGCAGACGCTGTGCTTCGTCTTCGCTGGTACCGGGCCGCACGGTAACGAGGTTTTCACGCGTCATCAGTTCCGAAATCGGCTGGTCGACATTGCCGGCAAAGCGCATGTCGCGGTTGGTAACGATGCCGACAAGGCGACCACTCTTTTCCACAACGGGGAAACCCGAAATGCGATGCCGCGCCATCAATGCCCGTGCGTCGCCAAGTGTCTGGTCGGGGGTCATCGTCACCGGGTTGACCACCATGCCGCTTTCGAAACGCTTGACCTGGCGGACGGCATTGGCCTGTTCATCGACGGTCAGATTACGATGCAAAACGCCGATGCCGCCGGCCTGGGCCATTACAATCGCCATATCGGCTTCCGTGACGGTATCCATCGCCGATGACAGCACCGGGATATTGAGCCTGATGCCGCGGGTGACCATTGTCGATGTATCGGCCATGCTCGGCAGGACCGCCGATGCAGCAGGCACGAGCAACACGTCATCGAAAGTGAGGCCGAGACGAATATCCATGAGGGGCGACTCCAAGCGCGATGAGTCGCCACCTCATAGGGGGCGCCCCCCGAAAATGAAAGGGGGCGCAGGTAGTGAACCCTCGCCCCCGGTCAGTTGCGAGTTGCAGCGATCAGACCGCCGGAGCGGGCTGGTTCAAGAAAATCATCCAGTATTTAGCAAGTTCCTCGCGCGGTCCGCCTTTGACAACGCTAAGCGCGGCCATAGCGCCAGCCTTGTCACCGGCACGGCCCAAAGCCACCCCAAGGCGTAAATTGGCAGTCCCCTGATCAACCCCAACAGCGCCGACACCCTGCTTGTAAAGCGCGGCTGCCTTGGCGAACTCGCCATAACCATAATAAGCGTCGGCGGTGCCCATGGCCAACTTGGGGCTGCTCTTGCTTTCTTTTTCCAATGCCGGCAACGACGCCTTGTCGGCGCCCACCTTGCTATCGGCGGTCTTTTTCAACTCAGCTACCAGAGGCTTAGACGCCACCAGCATATTACGGCGGATGCCCTCGTTTATGGCGAACTGGGCCTCACCATAGTACGAACGGTTAAGTGCGGTGTCGGCGTATTCGACAAAATCGCGTTCACCATTCAAGGCATTGGCCGCCGCCTGGAGACGCAGGAAGTCCAATTCGGTCTGATCATCTAGCGACGGATATTTGTCGCGAGTGATTACCAAGGCATCGCGCCAATTGACCGGATTCGGATAAGCTTCCACCAAGTCTGCAGCAGCGATCTGGATCTGTGCTGACTGCTTGCCGTCATACGCAATGGCGAGGCGGCGACGATACCATGTCTCATCCGGTTTGACGCCCGCAGCCTTTTTGGCGTTGATCGCATCGGTCAGTGAACCAATTGCCTTGGCCGACTGCTTCTGAGCGAAATAAAGCTCGGCCAGCCCGACGATGGATTCAGTGTCAGTCGGATTGAGCGCCACAAGCTTTTCAAAAGCAACAGTCGCTGTATTATAGTCCTTGCGACCCATCGACAACGCACCGATGTTCCGCAGGAACTTGGGTTGATCATCAGCTGACACCCGACCCGTATCGAGCAGCGCCTGCAACATCTTTTCGGTGAGCAAATTGTCCTTGAGTCCGATGGCGGCGTTCAGCTTCATCAACATCGTGGTGTACGCATCGTCCGGCTCGACCGGCGGCACGGCATCGAGGCCGTTCAAAGTAGTCATCGCGCCAGCATTGTCACCCGCCTGCAACTGCTTCTGTGCCGCCGACAAGCCTATCGCATAGGGTTTGGACAACTTGGGGGGCTTGGGCGCCTCGGCTTTGGGTGGCTTGGGATCCTTGGCAACAACGGGGGCGGCGCCAAGTGCTGCACCGGCAAGCAGAACAGCCGCCAGACTGCGAACGAACATCTTCATCAATCGACCTCTCAGCTACTCTCGAAGTCCGGCTAGGCCATTGCCTGCCCCTTGGTCAACAATCGCGTTCGACCGGTACCAAAAAATGCTCCGTACAACAATTTCTGGCGGCATCGGAGTGAACCACGCTTGAACGCCACATGCACGACGCGACAAAAAAGGGCCGGCTCCGCTAACGCGAAACCGGCCCCTTTCGATCAATCGTAAAAGTCGCTGTTGCGACGCTTACTACTTGACGGCAGCCTTGGCCGCATCTGCAGCCTTGTCCGCACCCGCCTGAACGGCTTCCGCAGCCTTGTCGGCACCAGCGGCGACGGCATCGGCGCCAGCAGCGGCCATTGCATCAGCAGCGGGAGCAGCAGCCGTGGTCGCTGCATCTGCTGCCGGAGCAGACGCATCAACAGCAGGTGCGGTTTCGGTTGTGGCCATTGCGTCAGCCGGTGCGGCTTCGGTGGTCGCTGCCGGTTCGGCCGCCTTTTGACCACAAGCTGCGAGCAGGCCGAGGCTGGCTACAGCCGCCAGAGTGAGTGCAATCTTCATTGAAAATTCTCCGTAAAATTGATCAGCGCAATGCCCGCGCACACAGATGCATATAGAGAAACTGCGGCATTGCGAAGAGCTAAGAATCTGGCGCATCAGGGGGCTGTGAGACACTTTCCATCCTTCCCTACCGCACTCCGTCTGCCGATAATTGCGTCGCTAATCGCCGGGCTTGCCTATCCACTGCTCGAAAGCCATTTTGGGCTTTTATCTGGTATCTTTGCCAAAGGACTGGGCGTCGGGCTGCTGGCATTGGCCGCTGCATTGATCCCCGGGCAGCGTGTGCTAGCGGCGATCATGGCAGCTGGCGCGCTGGGCGATATCCTGCTTGAATTGCCCGAAGGGTTAGTTCCCGGCGGCGCCAGCTTTGCCATCGGTCATGTTGTCGCGATCGCATTTTACGCCAGCAATCGCCGGCAACCGGCATTGCCGTTAGCAACAATCGCAGCAGTCGCTCTGATATTGTATGGGCTGGCCATGCCGGCTCTGGTGCTTCCGGCTGGTGCACCGCGCGGCGCGCTAACGCTTTATGCGGTGCTGCTTTGCGGGATGGCAGCCAGCGCGTTGATCAGCCGATTTCCCCTAAGATTGACGGCGGCGGGGGCTTTGCTGTTCGTTCTGTCGGACACATTCTTGGTCATGGGCCTCGGCGGACGGTTTGTCGTGTCGACGGCGTTTCATGGCCTGATCGTCTGGTATGCTTACTATATCGGGCAGTTCGGCATTTTTGCAGGTATCGTATCTGCCAGCCACGACCGAGCTGCAGCCAAATGATCGAAGCTCTGGGTTCACTTATCGAACGTGGTGGTTACGCCGGCATCTTGATGCTTACGTTCATCGAAACAGTTTTTCCGCCGCTGCCATCGGAAGTATTTATGCCGATGGCCGGGTTTGTCGCGGCACGCGGCACGCTCTCGCTGCCCGGGGTCATCACTGCCGGCACACTCGGCACATTGGCAGGAGCCTGGTTCTGGTACATCGTCGGCCGCGCGGTCGGGATCGACCGCGCGCGCGAGCTTGCACGCCGACATGGCCGCTGGTTAACGCTGCACCCCACAGATATCGACCGTGGTGTCTCCTGGCTCGATCGCCACGGCGCGCCGGTCGTGCTGTTCGGTCGCATGGTGCCGGCGGTGCGCGGGATTATCTCCATCCCGGCCGGCATTGCCAACATGCCGGTCAGGCGTTTCCTACTATTTTCCGTGCTCGGCAACGCCATCTGGACAGCTCTGCTGATGACCGCTGGCCATCAGTTGGGAGCCAATTACGGCGCCGTGGCACGCTGGCTGGCGCCCGTTTCACAACTTGTCATCGGCGCAATCGTCATCGCCTATGTCTGGCGTCTGATCCGTTTTAATCGTCGTTGAGGCCCGACGGCGATAACAGATTTTCAGCCTCGTCGCCGTCATCGTCAGCTGGAATTAGCGCTGCCGAAACGACATGCTCTCCATCAGCCACGTCGAACAAGGTCACCCCCAGCGTCGAACGGCCCTTGATGCCGATCTGGCCGACCAGCGTGCGGATCAGCTTGGCCTGGTCGGTGACGAGCATCAACTGGTCGCCATCCTTAGCCGTGAAGCTGGCAACCACATCGCCATTACGCTCGCTTTCTCCGATGTTACGGATACCCTGACCACCGCGCCCCGACTGGCGATATTCGAATGCTGATGACCGTTTGCCGAAACCATTGCCGGTGACAGTCAGAATGAACTCTTCGCCGGCTGCGAACTGCACCATTCGGGTTTCAGAAAGGATGCGCTCCCCGGGCTCGGATTTCCAGGCGGCAGCCTTGAGATAATCCTCCCGTTCCTGCGGCGTCGCCGCAAAGGCCTTGAGAATCGACATGGAGATGACTTCATCGCCGCCGGCAAGCAGCATGCCGCGCACACCGGTAGAGGTCCGCGACACGAACTCGCGCACATCATCAACCGGGAAGCGGATCGCCTTGCCGCTGCGCGCAGCCAGAAACACATCATCGGCGACATCGCACAACGCTACCGCGATAAGCCGGTCATCGTTACCATCCTCGAACCTGATAGCGAGTTTGCCGGCCGTCGGCACGTTGGTGAAGGCATCCATGCTGTTGCGTCGCACATTGCCCTTGGCAGTAGCGAACATGACATGCAGCCGGCCCCATTCGGCCTCGTCCTCGGGCAGCGGCAGCACGGTGGTGATGGTTTCCCCAGCCGCCAGCGGCAACAGATTGTTGAGTGACCGCCCCTTGGCCTGCGGGCTGCCGACCGGGAGCTTCCAGACCTTATGACGATAGACCTTGCCGGCGCTGGAAAAGAACAAGACCGGGTTGTGGGTACTCGTTACGAAAAGGTTGGTGACGACGTCCTCGTCCTTGGTCGCCATGCCCGAGCGACCCTTGCCACCGCGCCGCTGGGCACGATATTCGGCCAGCGCGACACGCTTGATCCAGCCCGAATGCGTGACGGTGACAACCATATCCTCGCGCTCGATAAGGTCTTCATCGTCAAGATCATCGCCGCCAGCGACGATTTCGCTGCGTCGCTTGGTGCTGAACTGGTCGCCGACAGCTTCGATCTCGGCGCGCAGCACGGCATAAAGCTTGGCGCGATCGCTCAGAATGTCGAGCAAGCCTGTGATGGTTCCCGCAAGTTCCTGAAGCTCATCGCCGATTTCCTCGCGTCCGAGTGCCGTTAACTTGGCAAGGCGCAATTCAAGAATGGCGCGAACCTGGATTTCGCTGAGCCGGATGGTGGCAACGCCTTCCGGGAATTCACCGGCTTCGACGAGTTCAAGATAGGGCCGCACTTCGGCGGCGGCCCAGTCACGCGCCATCAGCGTCTCGCGGGCGTCAGCGGGGCTGGCAGAAGCACGAATGGTGCGCACGACTTCATCAAGGTTGGTGACGGCAATGACGAGGCCGATCAGGATGTGGGCACGCTCGCGAGCCTTGGCGAGTTCGAACTTGCTCCGCCGCGTGATGACCTCCTCGCGGAACTGCACGAAGGCCTGTATGATATCACGCAGGCCCATCAATTCCGGGCGACCACCGCGGATAGCCAGCATGTTGATGCTGAAGCTCTGTTGCGCCGGGGTGTGACGATAAAGCTGATTGAGAACGACTTCGGGTGTCGCGTCGCGCTTCAATTCCATGACGATACGAACGCCTTCGCGGTTCGATTCGTCGCGCAGGTCTGAAACGCCTTCGATGCGCTTGTCCTTGACCGCCTCGGCGATCTTTTCGACGAGCGCGTTTTTGCCCTGCTGGTATGGGATCTCTGTCAAAACGAGGCTGCGCTTGTCGCTGCGGCCTTCCTCCACAACAGAACGCGAACGGATAATGATGGTGCCTCGCCCGGTCTCATAGGCGGTACGCAACCCGGTGGTCCCGACGATGAGCGCGCCGGTCGGGAAATCCGGTGCCGGCAAATGCTTCATCAGGTCTTCTACGCTTATGGTCTGGTCATCGAGCCAGGCGCGAACGGCGTCGATGACTTCACCAAGATTGTGCGGAGGGATATTGGTCGCCATGCCGACAGCAATGCCCGACGCGCCATTGACGAGCAGGTTGGGAAAACGCGCCGGCAAAACGACAGGCTCAGATTCCGAGCCGTCGTAATTGTCCTGAAAATTGACCGTATCCTTGTCGATATCCGCCAAAAGCGCTTCGGCAGTCTTGGCCAGACGGGCTTCGGTGTAGCGCATCGCCGCCGGGGCATCGGGATCCATCGAGCCGAAATTGCCCTGCCCGTCGATCAACGGCAGGCGCAGCGACCAATCCTGCGTCATCCGCGCAAGAGCTTCGTAAATCGACGAATCCCCGTGCGGGTGATATTTACCCATCACGTCACCGACGATACGTGCCGATTTGCGATAAGGCTTGTTCGCAGTGAAGCCACTTTCATGCGCGCCCCACAGGATCCGGCGATGCACGGGCTTCAGGCCATCGCGCACATCTGGCAGTGCGCGGGAAACGATGACCGACATGGCATAATCGAGAAAACTCGTCCGCATCTCGGTCACGATCGAAATCGGCTGGATATCGGGCTCACCAGACGGTGGCAAAGTTACTGATTCCATTGTAATTTTCTAGGCCTTGGTGATAATTGTCGCTTCTCGTCATTGACTAAGGGAAGCGCAGTAAAAACGCCAGTACTTTAGGACTGCGACCGAAGGACGGGTGACTTTCCGTCACCCTCGCGCTACGGCGGGCTATGCCTACCCATCACTCCGATCCCTTTGCGCGGTTCGCCGACTGGTTCGCTGAAGCCACTGCGACGGAACCAAACGATCCCAACGCCTTTGCGCTGGCAACCGCCACCCCTGATGCCCGGCCATCGGTACGTATCGTCCTCTTGAAATTCTGGGATGAACGCGGCTTTTGTTTTTACACCAATCTCGACAGCCGCAAGGGCGCCGAGCTTGCCGCGAACCCCCAGGTCCATATGGATTTCCACTGGAAGTCGCAGCGCCGCCAAGTCCGTATCGACGGCCACGCCGAACTGGTGGCGGATGCCGAGGCAGATGCCTATTTTGCCAGCCGGCCACGAGAGTCGCAGATCGGCGCATGGGCATCGGTACAGTCGCAACCTCTGCCCGATCGCGCCACGTTCGACACTCGCATCGCCGAATTCACGGCGCGATTTGCCGGCGCCGATGTGCCACGACCGCCGCGCTGGTCAGGTTGGCGCGTCGTGCCGGATGAAATTGAATTCTGGCAGGACCGCGACAATCGTCTGCATGAGCGCACCCTCTGCACGCGCACCACCAACGGTTGGGTGACGGGGCTGCTTTACCCGTGACGCCCGCGGAAACAGAGCGCGCGCGGTTGACGCGTTCGGCGGCACTTGCCTCGGCTATCGTGGCGGTTACCTTGCTCGGATTAAAAACTTGGGCAGCTTGGGCCACCGGCAGCGTCGCCATGCTGGGCAGCCTTGCCGATACGACACTTGATTTGCTTGCTTCGCTGGTGACCCTGTTTGCCGTTGGGTTGGCGGCGACACCCGCAGATGACGACCATCGCTTCGGCCATGGCAAGGCCGAGGCTATTGCCGCGCTGATGCAGACACTGCTGATCATCGGTAGCGCTGTTGCCATATTTTGGCGTGCCATCTCAAGTTTCGGCAGTACTGATCTCCCGCGAGCGCCCGAAGTCGGCATCGGTGTCTCTGCCGTGGGGATCGTGTTGACGCTGGCACTGGTCGCTTGGCAGAAAAGTGTCGTCCGACGTACCGGGTCTGTAGCGATCAGCACCGACTCGCTGCATTATCAGAGCGACCTGCTGCTCAATTCGGCGGTGATCATTGCCTTAGTTCTGGACGTTCTGCTCGGGCTCCACGGGGCAGATGCGGTACTCGGCATCGTCATCGCGGCATGGATTACCTGGAACGCCATCCGTTCGGCGCGCCAGGCGCTTGACATGCTGATGGACCGCGAATGGCCTGCTTCCAAGCGCGCCAGGGTTTCCGAAATCGCCTTGTCGGTACCCGGAGTCGAGGATGTACATGATCTGCGCACCCGTTCGAGCGGCGTGGCCGATTTCATCCAGTTCCACATCTGGCTTGCCCCTGAAATGAGCGTGCAGGAAGCGCATGATGTCATCGACATGATTGAAGAGCGGCTGCAGAGTGAATTTTCCGGGGCCGAGTTTTTCATTCATATCGACCCGCGCGGCCATCGCGATCCTGCGCCTGCCTGAAAGCTTTCTTTTATGCGCCTGCCATTTGTTCAGATCGACGCCTTTGCCGATGGCCCCTTTACGGGCAACCCTGCTGCCGTGATGGCGCTACCGGCCTGGCTTCCCGACGCGGTGCTGCAGGCAATCGCACAGGAGAACAATCTGGCTGAAACAGCGTTTATCGTACCCTGTGCCGACCCGGAGACGGCAGATTTCGACCTGCGATGGTTCACACCGGGCGTCGAGGTGGCACTGTGTGGCCATGCGACGCTTGCCAGCGGGCATCTGGTGCTAGGATCGGCGCCCGCAATGCAGCTGGTCCGTTTTTCAACCGTGCGCGCCGGTGTGCTGACTGTCGAACGCTGCGGCGACGGCTATCGCATGGGCCTCCCCAGTTGGCCGGCGACCGATGTGATAACCGGCGCCGACAAGGCCGCCATTGCCGCAGCACTGGGCGCCGACCCTGTCGAAGTCCGGGGACGCGGCGATGACTATCGCGTCGCGGTGTTTGGCAGTGCCGCCACAGTGCGGGCCCTCGCTCCCGACTATCGCGCCATAATCGCTCTGCAGACCGGCCGTGATCTGATGATCGTCGCGACCGCAGCCGGAACCGGAGATGCCAGTGGCGCCGATGTCGTCAGTCGAGTTTTCGTACCCGAGGCTGGTGTCGACGAAGACAGCGTCACCGGCTCCGCCCATGCCATTATTGCTGACTATTGGACCGACAGGCTCGGCTGCGACAGCTTTACTGCCTACCAGGCCAGTAAGCGTGGCGGTCATATAGCCGTGACGCTTGCCAACGGTCGCGCCATCCTGACCGGCAAGGCGCGCACGGTCATCGAGGGCGAATTCATTCTCGGCTAGGGCGCGCACGTGACAATCATGCCCCCCTACCCTACATCGCCGCGATGACTGCGCGCCCATTCCTAAAAATGCATGGCCTGGGCAATGATTTTATTGTCTTTGACGCCCGTGAAACACCATTGGCGATGACGTCAGCGTTGGCCCGCGCCCTAGCCGACAGGCACACTGGGATCGGATGCGACCAGTTGATAATCATCGGCCCGGGTAGCAGCCCCGACGCCGTCACCGCGCGCTTCTGGAACCAGGACGGCAGTGAATCAGCCGCGTGCGGCAATGGCAGCCGCGCAGTCGCCGCGCTGATCGGCGGGGCCATCACCATCGAAACGGCAGGCGGTGTGCTCAATGCTGAAGCGCGGAGCCATGGTGCAACCATCGATATGGGAATACCACGCTTCGACTGGGATGCCATCCCGCTGGCGTACCCCATGGACACACGGACGCTTCCCCTCGCCTGGGATGGAATTGAAAAACCCGGCGCTGCCAATGTCGGCAACCCGCATATCGTCTTTTTTGTCGACGACCCCCAAGCCGTGCCGCTCGAAACGCTGGGTCCCCGTATTGAAACCGATCCCGTTTTTCCTGATCGCATCAATGTTGGCATAGCCGCGCTACCGTCGCGTGACCGCATGGTGCTGCGCGTCTGGGAACGCGGTGCCGGCCTGACGCGCGCCTGTGGTACCGCTGCCGTGGCTGCCGTTGCCGTCGCGCAAAGGCGCGGCCTTGCGGATGCGTGCGTCACGGTCACGCTGCCAGGGGGTGACCTTGTCATCACCCGGGCCGACAATGGCCATCTGTTTATGGCCGGCCCCGCCACTCTCGCCTTTACTGGCAGCATCGACCTGGAGCATTTTGCATGAGTTGGCTCGACCGGCTGAAAACGGGCCTTGCCCGCTCGACGGCGCGCCTCGGTGACAGCCTTGCCGGTCTTGCTACCGGCACATTGCCGCTCGACGAAAATCGGCTCGACGACATCGAGGAAGCGCTGATCACCGCAGATCTCGGCCCCGCCGTGGCCGGCCGCATCCGCGCGCGGCTCGCCGATGCCAAGTTCGCCAAAGGTGTCGATGAAGCCGGCTTAAAGGCTGCCGTTGCCGCCGAGGTTACCGCCGTGCTGGCGCCAGATGCCAAGCCGCTTGCGATCACCGCCTTCCCGCGTCCACACGTCATCCTGGTCGTCGGCGTCAACGGCTCTGGCAAGACAACGACGATCGCCAAGCTGGCCCGGCGTTTCACCGAACAGGATTACACGGTGATGCTGGCCGCCGGGGACACGTTCCGCGCCGCCGCCATCGCCCAGTTGAAGATCTGGGCCGAACGCATCGGCGTGCCTGTCGTTTCGGGCGAACAAGGTGCCGACGCGCCGGGGTTGGCCTATGAAGCGCTCAAGCA
>CAJAHV010000121.1 GCA_903939555.1 uncultured Alphaproteobacteria bacterium
CGTTCATGCCGCTCACCCACCGCGACCATGCCTCGATCGTCAGTTTCGTTGCCGGGGAATGTCGTGGGCTGGCCGACCAGAACTGGGTCGGCCTCGCCGGCAAGGGCCGCACGCTGGTCATCTACATGGGTGTCACCGGTGCCGAACGCATCGCCGAAAAGCTCATTGCCGATGGCCTGTCGCCCGATACGGCCATTGCCATTCTTGAACGCGCCACCCACCCCGACATGCGCGTGCTGCGGTCATGCCTTGCTGATCTCGGCGGGCTGGTGGCGCGCGACGCGGTGCGCTCGCCCGCCCTTATCATCGTCGGCGATGTCGCCACGCTCGGCGCCGACGTCCTTTCCAATATCGCAAAGGCCCAACCATGCCCCGTATCCTGACCGGCAACCGACTTGAAACCGGCGATGTGCTGTGGTGGCACGGTCGCTGCTGGAGCACGCAGATCAAGGATGCCGTCGAAATCGGTGCTGAAGGCGAAGCGCTGCTCGCCAGCCTGATCGCCGCCGAGCGCATCAATGACCCGACGTTTATCGAAGTGACCGGCGAACCCGGCGCTTTCGTCCCCACCACTACCCGCGAGCGCGTCCGCGCCTCGGGCCCAAGCGTGCGTGCCGATCTGGCGCGCGGCAGCCTTTCCGTGGAAGCCATCTGATGTATCGTTACGACCAATATGACCAGGCCATCGTCGATGCCCGCGTCGCCGAATTCAAGGATCAGGTCGGCCGCCGCCTGCGCAATGAAATCACCGAGGACCAGTTCAAGCCGCTGCGGCTGATGAACGGGCTCTATCTGCAACTGCACGCCTATATGCTGCGCGTCGCCATTCCGTATGGCACGCTGTCGGGCACCCAGATGCGCATGCTGGCGCACATCGCCCGCACATATGACCGCGATTACGGCCATTTCACCACGCGCCAGAACATCCAGTACAACTGGATCAAGCTGGAACAGTTCTCCGACCTGCTCGACGACCTGTCGAAGGTCGAGATGCATGCCTTCCAGACCAGCGGCAACTGCATCCGCAACATCAGTTCCGACCAGTTCGCCGGCGCCGCTGCCGATGAAATCGCCGATCCGCGGCCCTATGCCGAATTGCTGCGGCAATGGTCGACGCTGCACCCGGAATTTTCGTTCCTGCCGCGCAAGTTCAAGATTGCCGTCATCGCCAGCGATAGCGACCGCGCTGCCATCCAGCTTCACGATATCGGCCTGCAACTGTATCGCAACGCTGACGGCGTGACGGGTTTCCGCGTCTATGTCGGCGGCGGCATGGGCCGCACCCCGATCATCGGCAAGGTGGTGCGCGAGTTCATTCCGGTCGGGCAATTCCTCAGCTATTCCGAGGCGATCCTGCGCGTCTACAACCGCCATGGCCGCCGCGACAACATCTACAAGGCGCGCATCAAGATCCTCGTCACCGAACTCGGCATCGAGGAGTTCACCCGTCAGGTTGAAGCCGAATGGGCGACGCTCGAACCGCTCGGCCTTGATGCGCCGCAAGCCGAATATGACCGGATCATCGCCCAGTTCGCCGACCCGGCGTACGAGATAGGCGCGCCGGACACGATCGACCTGTCGGACCCCGATTTCAAGCTGTGGGTCGACCAGAATGTCCATGCCCACAAGCAGCCGGGCTATGCCATCGCCACGATCAGCCTGAAGCCGAAAAGCGGCATCCCGGGCGATGCTTCGTCGGCGCAGATGGATGTCATCGCCGACCTTGCCGAAAAATATGCCCATGACGAGATCCGTGTCACGCACAGCCAGAATTTGGTGTTGGCGCATGTCAGAAAGGTCGATCTCTATGCCATGTGGCAGGCGCTCGCGGCGGCTGACCTGGCGACGCCGAACCTCGATCTGGTCACCGACATCATCGCCTGCCCCGGCATGGATTATTGCACGCTGGCCAACGCGCGTTCGATCCCGATCGCGCAGAAAATCGCTGCCAAGTTCGAAAATTCGATTTCCGAACAACGCGATATCGGCGAACTGAAGATCAAGGTGTCGGGCTGCATCAACGGCTGCGGCCATCATCATGCCGGCCATATCGGCATTCTGGGCGTCGATAAGAAGGGCGAGGAAGCCTATCAGTTGCTGCTCGGCGGATCGGGCGCCGAAGACGCGTCGCTGGCCAAGATCCTCGGGCCGGGCTTTGACGAGAACGGCATTATCGATGCCGTCGACAAGCTGATCGCCTTTTATCGCAGCGCCCGCAGCGCGCCGACCGAGCGGTTCCTCGACACCTATCGCCGCCTCGGCGCCGCGCCGTTCAAGGAAGCCGTCTATGCGTGATAATCAGGACCAGATTGCCGTTTCTGGCGCGCCTTCGCCCGCCCTCGACGATACGCCCGCGCGGCTGCGCTTTCGCGACGACGCGCCGTTCGAAAGCCCGATCGCGCCGCTCGCCGACTTTCTGGCCGGGGGCAATTTTGCGGCGGTGCGCATCGAACCTGGCGAGGATGCACGCGAACTCGTGCCGCATTTCGACCGGCTCAAGCTGGTCGAGATCGCCTTTCCCAAATTCCGGGATGGCCGCGGCTATTCATCGGCGGCGGTGCTGCGCCAGGCGGGCTTTACCGGTGAAATCCGCGCGGCGGGCGATGTGCTCGTCGATCAGATCGGCTTCATGCGCCGCGTCGGCTTCGACAGTTTCGCGCCGAACAAGCCGCTCGATCCCAAGGTGGTAAAGGCGACGCTCGATCGCTACCCCTATGTCTATATGAAGGCGGCGGACGGCAAGGTGCCGGTCTGGGCGCTGCGGCATGGCTAGCGAGCCGCAGCGCAGCATCGACAGCATCGCGACGGCGCCGCCGTTCACTGCTGCCGATGTCGCGCGGCTGACGGCCAGATACGCCGGTGTCGGCACCGCCGCCATGCTCGCTGATCTGCTGGCCGGCGAATTGAAGGGCCGGGTCGCGGCGGTGTCGTCGTTCGGCAGCGAATCGGCGGTGCTGCTCGATATGGTGGCGGCGGCCGACAAGGACGTGCCGGTCATCTTCATCAACACGCAGAAGATTTTTGGCGAAACGCTCGCCTATCGCGATGCGCTGGCCGAACAATTGGGCCTGACCGACCTGCGGGTGTTTCGCCCCGATCCACGCCTGCTCGCCGCCAGCGATGCGACCAGCCTGCGCTGGAGCTATGATCCCGATGGCTGTTGCGACCTGCGGAAGGTCGAACCGCTGCGTCGCGCGCTGGCGCCGTTCTATGCGTGGATTTCGGGCCGCAAGGGCTTTCAGGGCAAAACGCGCAATGCGCTGCCGCGCTTCGAACTCGATGAAGGCCGGTTGAAGGTCAACCCGCTCGTCGATTGGGACAAGACGGCGCTCGACGCGGCGTTCGCCGCGCGGAAATTGCCGCGCCACCCGCTGGAGGCACAAGGCTATCCCAGCGTCGGCTGCGTGCCGTGCACGTCGCAGGTGCAACCCGGCGAAGACCCGCGCGCCGGGCGCTGGCGGGGGTGGGACAAGACCGAATGTGGGATGCACGACCCGGTGTTCTAGCGCCGCGCCGCGAGCGCGTAGCGCACGCGCTACGCGCCGACAGGCGCAAGCTCGGCCAGCGGGGCGGAGCGCCCAAGCGCGACGAACCCGTCTGACGTCAGGACGCGGCTTTGCCGCGACCCAGCCTAGCTGTTCAGCAGAGACCCGGCCGCCGGGAAGGGGCTGAGCTCTTGCTCCCCGTCATGCCAGTTCGGCGATACCGCATTCGGCCAACCAGGCGTCGATCGCATCATATTCGGCCGGTGGGCGGGTCGCGTCTCCCGCATCACCGCGCGGCACGAAAATCACCATGCCCTGCCGGGCACGAGTGAGCAGCACGCGATAGGCGTTGCGGACATAATTGGCGCGGCCCAGCCCATCGCCGGTGGCGTGGATTGCCTGCCAGCGCGTGCCGCGAAACTCGCGGGCTTCCCAGTCGGGATTGCGGCGCAAATTGAGATCCCAGGCGACACATGTCCAATCGAGTTCCAATCCCTGCACATCGAACTCGGTTGCCGCATCCTCGAGCGCATTTGACGATCGCACGTCTTCGGTCGCGTTGAGGAACCAGTTGCAGACATCGACCTGAGCCTTGACGTAAATCCCCTCGGGTTTCAGCCGCAGCGCATTTGACGAGGCCAGCACGCCCGCCCGTTCGCCGGCGCGCCGGCGTTGGCGCAGCCAGAGACGCGCCGCCGCCAGATCCCGCGTCCGCAACAGCGGGAAGTCGATGGTCGGCCGCGAGGCGTGCGCCGCGGCAACGTCGTTGCCCAGCAAGGCCGCAACATGTGCCGAAACTGTTTCGGCGCGGAACGACCGTACCGACACCGCCAGATGCAGCGCCGGGTCGGGCGCGGCCATGCGCTGCACCAGATGCCAGCGCAGCCCGGCATCGAGCGCGCCTTCGTCGAGCAGGTGCGGTGGCAAATGGACCTGCCAATGCCGCAGGTCGCCTTGGAGCGCGCGCATCCATTCGGCGACGCCGGCTTCGCCGCGATTGATCTCCTGGCCTTCGCCGATCAGGCAGACAACGACGCACCAATCGGGGCGGCGGTCCATGACAGAGAGAAGGAATGCGGGTTCGGACATGTCGAAGCCAGCCTGGCCGCGTTTCTTGCGCATGAAATCGGCGGTCTGGTCGCGGTTCCAGGCGCGCTGGGCTTCATCGAAAACCACGACGTGTTCGGACGGGATCTGAGCTGCGTCGAGATACTGATCTCGAAAGCGATGAACGTTTTGAACGAATTTGTCGGGTGAGCGCTCTGCAAGATAGCGCGCTTCGAGGTCGCGTCCTTTGGATTCGGCTTTTCGTAGGCGCGCATCGCGCCGTAATGCCTCGCAAAGGACGTCAACCAATGGGCCATTTCCGGACAAGAAAGTCGCATCTTCACCAACTTCGCTGGCGAGCCGACCGCAGGCGATGTTGAGCCCGGCCAGCGTCTTGCCGGCGCCGGGTACGCCGGTGACAAAGCAGACCGCCTTGCCGCCCTGCGCTTTCATGCGTTCGACAACGGCTTCTATGGCAGCGGCGGTGCGGGTGAGATTTTCGGCGCCGGCTTCGGAGCGCGAGATCTCGGTAACATCATGGCCGCGGTAGAGCGCTTCAGCAGCCTCGATGATGCTGGGTGTCGGCCGATATTCGCCGGCGGCCCAGGCGGTTGCGTCAAAAGCCGGTGCGTCGCCAGTGGCCAGCATCTGGCGAATGGTGGGCAGCACGTCATGCGGGTTGACCCGGATCGGCGCATGCACCCGGTCGGGCGCCCAAAAGCCAAGGCCCAGTTGTTGCGGCGGCGCTTCGGTGGCGATCAGCAACGGGACGATAGCTTTGTCATGGCTGGTGACATGGAAATTCTTAAGATCGAGCGCATAGCCATGGGCTTGTTCGATGGCGTGGCGCGGAAAATCACGTCCCCCGACCTTGTATTCGAGGACGAAGATCAGGCCGCCGATGGTGATGATTGCATCGGCGCGGCGGCCCATGCGCGGGATGCTGAACTCCAGAAAGAAGTGCGCGTCTGGCAGGGCGGCGGCGAGCGGCTGCAACTGCGCGATCTCGACCTGCCAGGCGGCTTTCTGGGTCGGTTCATCCGGAAACGGTGAGGCGGCATTGAGCGCGCCGAGGACCGCCAACGGATCGGCGGCGGCGAAGGTCTTGGCGTCGGCAGCGTACCATGCGCGTTGCATGACCGATGCGTGCCAGGTGTGGGCCAGCGGCGCAAGCGGGGGGTCGGCGCGTTGGCACCTAAGCAGTTGTTACAAGATGCTTCGGTTCATGCAGCACGCCCCGCCTTCTGGCCCTCTTCGACGGGGAGAGCAGGCCAGGCGAATTGCACGGGCAAAGCCCGTGCCGGCGTCGGACGGGTTCGGCGGGGGAAGGACCCGCCGCTCCGCCGTCCGGTCTTGCGCGTGTCGGCGCGCTGCTGCGCTGCGCGCTCGCGCCGCAGCGACTAGGCTGCCTTCGGCGCGCTCTCCATCACGCCCGCATCCACATGATCGGCAAACTGCGCGAAATTGGCGATGAACATGCCGACGAGTGCCTTGGCCTTGGCGTCATAGGCGGCGCCATCGGTCCAGGTGTCGCGCGGGTTGAGGATCTTGCTGTCGACGCCGGGGACCGCAACCGGGACGTCGAAGCCGAAGTTTTCGTCGGTGCGGAATTCGGCATTCTTGAGGCTGCCATCCAAGGCGGCGTTGAGCAGCGCGCGGGTTGCCTTGATCGGCATGCGCGTTCCCGTCCCGCCGGTGCCGGCGCCGCCGCCGGTCCAGCCGGTGTTGACCAGCCAGACATCGACGCCGCCCTTGGCGATGCGGTCCTTGAGCAGATTGCCATAGACCGACGGGTGGCGCGGCATGAAGGGCGCGCCGAAACATGTCGAGAAGGTTGCGTCGGGTTCGGTGACGCCGATTTCGGTGCCGGCGACACGGGCGGTATAGCCCGACAGGAAGTGGTACATCGCCTGATCGGGGGTCAGCCGGGAGATGGGGGGCAGAATCCCGAACGCATCGGCGGTCAGCATGATGATGTTCTTGGGCACCGGGCCAAGATTGTCGGCGCTGGCATTGGGAATGAAGTCGATCGGGTAGGAACCGCGGCTGTTTTCGGCGAGGCGATTGTCGTCGAGATCGATTTCGCGGCTGACCGGATCGATGACGACATTTTCGAGCACGGTGCCGAAACGCTTGGTGGTGGCAAAGATTTCCGGTTCGGCCTCGGCGGAAAGGCGGATCATCTTGGCATAACAGCCGCCTTCGAAATTGAAGACCGCAGTGTCGGACCAGCCATGTTCGTCATCGCCGATCAGGGTGCGGCTGGCGTCGGCGGACAGCGTCGTCTTGCCGGTGCCCGACAGGCCGAAGAACACGGCGGTGTCGCCATCGGGGCCGATGTTGGCCGAGCAGTGCATCGGCATGACGCCCTGCAACGGCAGCAGATAGTTGAGAATCGAGAACACGCTCTTCTTCATTTCGCCGGCATAGGCGGTGCCGCCGATGAGGATGGTCTTGCCTTCGAAATCGACCGCCACGATGGTTTCGCTGCGGCAGCCATGGCGGGCCGGATCGGCCTTGAAGCTGGGCAGGTCGATGATCGTGTATTCGGGCAGGAAATCGGCAAGCGCAGCGGCTTCCGGGCGGACCAGCAGCGTGCGGATGAACAGCGAATGCCAGGCCAATTCGGTGATGACACGGACGTTGACGCGATATTCGGGCTGCGAACCGCCGAACAGATCCTGGACGAACAATGTTTTCCTGGCGGCGAGTGCGGCCTGGAAATCGGCCTTTACCGCGGCGAACTGGGCCGGGGTGATCGACTTGTTCTTGTCCCACCAGATGACGCCATCGGTGACGGCGTCGCGCACGATGAACTTGTCATTGGCGCTGCGCCCGGTGTGCTTCCCGGTTTCGACGACGAAGGCGCCGTCTTTCGACAACAGGCCCTCGCCGCGCTGCACGGCCAGCTCGATCAGGGGCGCGGTGCCCAAGTTCCAGTGAAGCGCGGCGCCGGTCTCATAGCCTTGAGCGGCAAGGCCATGATGCGAAACGGTCGATGCTGGCACGCGCCAAATCCTTCCTTGAATGTAAACGGCCAAGGGCCGCCCGATTGCTTCGGATGCCGTCGTTGCGGCAACGATCTCCCCGATGTCGTGGCGCATAACGAAGCGCTGCGGATTCGTCAAAATCCTTGTGGTCAAGAAGACGTTAATCATGTGCGCACAGATTGATAATCGCGTCCGCTTTGCCGGGTGGCTTGCGTTCGCCGGCGCTTGGCGCGACAAGGGCAGCCGATGTCTGCCACGGTTTCTTCCCCGCTTGCCAGCGCACCGGTGATCGCGCTGGTCGATGACGACCGCAATATCCTGACGTCGGTTTCGATCGCGCTGCAGGCCGAAGGCTTTGTCGTGCGCATGTATTCCGATGGCGATACGGCGCTGCGCGGTCTTTTGGAAAACCCGCCCGATCTCGCGGTGCTCGATATCAAGATGCCGCGCATGGACGGGATGGAAGTGTTGCGCCGCCTGCGCGAAAAATCGCAGGTGCCGGTTATCTTCCTGACCTCGAAGGATACCGAGATTGACGAAGCGCTGGGCCTCGCCATGGGAGCCGATGATTATATCGGCAAGCCGTTTTCACAGCGCCTGCTCATCGAACGCATCCGCGCGGTGCTGCGCCGCGCTGCCAACCGCAATGCGCCCGCCGAAGGCCCGGACGAAGCCCCGGCGGGGGAACCGATCATCCGCGGGCGGTTGACGATGGATCCGGCGCGCCACCGGGTCACCTGGCATGCCGGGTCCGGACGGCGCGGCGATGTCGCGCTGACGGTGACCGAATTCATGATCCTCGAAACGCTGGCGAGCCGGCCGGGATTCGTGAAGTCGCGCGACCAGTTGATGGACGCGGCCTATCAAGATGACGTCTATGTCGATGACCGCACCATCGACAGCCACATCAAGCGACTGCGCAAGAAGTTCCGCGCCGTCGATCATGATTTCAAGGGGATAGAAACCCTTTACGGTGTCGGTTATCGCTTCAACGAGGAATGAGCCTGCCGAGCCGGCGCCCTTGCCGGGCGAGGTGCAGGAATGGCGGCGGGGCCTGGGCTTCGGCTCGCTGCGGGCGCGTATCTTTGCGGTCAACATCGTTGCGGTCATCGTGCTGGCGATCATGCTGCTCTATCTCGATACGGTCCGCTCGCGGCTGCTCGATGAACGCACCGATGCGCTCGCGGGGCAGGCAAGCCTGATCGCCGCGCTGGTGGCACCGCTGACACCGCCGGAGCGAGTGGCGGCACTTGAACGCCAGCGTTTCCCGCGCGGTACGCGGATACGGCTGTTTCGAGGCCCGGGGGACGCCGTGGCCGACAATTGGCGGCGGCCGGAGGCGCGGCGTTTCATCATCGCCGATCCTGCCCGTGACCCCTGGCGGCGGCGCTCGGCCAAGCTCATTGACCGCCTGCTTGAGGCGCTGGGCTCGGTCGGCACCTTGCCACCCTATGACGATGCCATGCCCGCTCTGGCGGGGCTGCGGGGGCAGACCGACCCGGCTGGGGTTGCCGGCACCGGCGTTCCCGCCACCATGTTGCGCCGCGCCCGGGACGGCGCGGTCATCATCATCGCGGCGGCTCCCATTCCCGGCGGCGATGTTATTCATCTGACCGACAATGCCGGTGACCTGACGCGTATCCTGCGGGCGGAGCGGCTGACCAGCTTCTGGTTGCTGCTCGGCGTCACGGCGCTTACGCTCAGCCTGTCTTTCTACCTCGCCCGCACCATCGTGCGGCCGCTGCGCATGCTGGCGATTGCGGCGCACCGGGTCCGGCTGGGGCGGTCACGCGAAGTCATCGTGCCGCGCCTGCCCGAACGGCGCGACGAGATCGGCGCGTTGGCGCGGGCGCTGTCTGACATGTCGATCGCGCTGCGCCACCGCATCGATGCGACCGAGGCCTTTGCCGCCGATGTCGCGCATGAACTGAAGAACCCGCTGGCGTCGCTGCGCAGCGCTGTCGATGTGCTCGAAAGCGTCGAGCAGCCGGAACTGCGCGCCCGGCTGCTCAGCGTGATCCGCGACGATGTCACCCGGCTCGACCGGCTGATCACCGGGATTTCGGAGGCGAGCCGGCTTGATGCCGAACTGTCGCGGTCGCGCTTCGAGCCCGTCGATGCCGGGGCGCTGTGTGCCGGGCTGGTGGCGGCTTATCGTATCGCCGGGTTGCCGGCCGGGGTGATGCTCGAATATCTGCCGCCGGTCATCGGCGCGGCACCGGTGTTCGGGGATCCGGCCCGGCTGGCCCAGGTGCTGCGCAATCTCATCGACAATGCCCTGTCGTTTTCGCCGGTGCCGGGCATGGTGCTGGTCTCGGCCGAAACCGTGCCGGGGCGGGTGATCGTGCGGGTCGAAGACCAGGGGCCGGGGGTGCCGGCCGAAAATCGTGGCGATGTCTTCAAGCGATTTTATTCGCAACGCCCTGATTCGGAAGATTTCGGCCGGCATTCCGGGCTGGGCCTGTCGATTGCCGGGGCTATTGTCGATGCCCATGGCGGCAGCGTCCGGGTCGATGACCGGCCGGGCGGCGGCGCCTGCTTCACCGTCGAACTGCCGGGGGCGTGACGGTGGCGCCGCCGACAGTGCACGCAACGGCGGTGGCGCTCGGCGGGCGCTGCGTCCTGTTGCTGGGCGCTTCGGGGACCGGAAAGTCCGATCTGGCCTTGCGGCTGATCGATCGCGGTTGGCGGCTGGTGGCCGATGATCATGTTGTTCTGGCGCAGGAAAAGGGTGTGCTTTGGGCAAGCGCGCCACCGGTGCTTTCCGGCCTGATCGAAGTGCGCGGAGTCGGCATTGTGCCCGAGCCGGCGCTGGCGCGGGCGCCGGTCGTGCTGGCGCTCGATCTGGCGCCGTCGCCCGACCGCCTGCCCGATCCGGCGCGGCGCGATCTTGCCGGTGTTGCCATCCCGTGGTTGGGTTTCGATGGCTGTGGGGATTCGGCGCCGCAGC
>CAJAHV010000122.1 GCA_903939555.1 uncultured Alphaproteobacteria bacterium
ATCTTCGGCTTCACCGCAGCGATGGTGCTCGGGATCGTCGTTGGCACCTATTCGTCGATCTTTGTGTCGTCGTCGCTGCTCATCTCGCTGGGTGTAAAGAGCCGCGCCGCGCCCGAAGTGGCGAGCGCCGAACGCGTGACGCGCCGCTAGGGCGATGGTCCATCTGGTCTAGGCGAGTGTACCGACCGCATCGCAACTGAGATCGAAAGCTGCCATCCCGGCCTCCAGGTCGGTACTGAAGGTGGGTTGTTCGAGGATCCAGTCAGCAGCAGCCGGGAGTTGGTCGGTCGCTGCGGCCAGCGCGTCGGGCCATTCGGCGGTATCGAAATCACCGCGTCCGACCAGGGCGAGAGCGATCACCTCGGCGACTTCATCCTCGGGCAGGTCGCCGATAATAGCGCGCAACTCTTCCTCGGCCGGGTTTTTGCCATTGTCCTCGATCGCGTCGATGACGCCGTCATCGGACGGGTTCGACCCCTCATCCGGATCGGTGTCGGGGATCAGCGCTTCAAACTCCCGCGCCCGCAGGATGATCCTGCACAGGGTTTCAAGGGCGATGTTCGGTTCCATGGGCAGCCTCGCACCAGACAGCCTGACATCCGGGCGCAAGCACTGCTGCCGAACCAGCCACTGGTATCAAGCGCGTTCATGCGCTCAGAACGGCGCGGCGCACATTCCGTAATTGACGCAATACTGGCTGGCAAAGCCGAGCAGCATGGCGCCTGCCAACCACAGCAGCCGGCCGCGCCTGGTCAGTTCGATACTGCCGATCATCGCGTCACGCGGCCCGTATGGCGACCGACGGGCCGGCGATCCGGGCCCGCGCGGCCTCATATTCGCGCTTCAACCGGGCGACGAGTTCCCCGGCGGGCAATACGGCCTTGACCGCGCCGATACCCTGGCCGCAGCCCCAGATGTCCTTCCATGCCTTGGCATCGGTATTGCCGCCGCTGCCGAAGTTCATGGCGCTGGGGTCGCTGACCGCCAGATTGTCGGGGTCGAGCCCGGCGTTGACGATCGATGGGCGCAGGTAATTGCCGTGCACACCGGTAAACAGGTTCGAATATACGATGTCGGACGAGGCGCTGCCGACGATCATTTCCTTGTAGCCTTCAACCGCCCGGGCCTCGGCAGTGGCGATGAAGGCCGAGCCGATATAGCCAAAATCGGCGCCCATGGCTTCGGCTGCAAGTACGGCTTCCCCCGTGGCGATGCTGCCCGACAGCGCCAGCGGGCCATCGAACCATTCGCGGATTTCGCGGATCAGCGCGAAAGGAGAGATAGTGCCCGCATGGCCACCGGCGCCGGCGGCAACCGCGATAAGGCCGTCGGCGCCCTTTTCGACTGCCTTCCTGGCGAATTTGTTGTTGATGATGTCGTGCATGACGATGCCGCCATAAGAATGGATCGCAGCGTTGACATCCTCGCGGGCACCCAGTGACGTGATGATCATCGGCACCTTGTATTTCACGCACAGCGCCAGATCGTCCATCAACCGGTCATTGGATTTGTGGACGATCAGGTTGACGGCGTAGGGCGCATCGTCGGGGCCAAGTTCGGTCGACAAGCGCTGCAACCATTCCTCGAATTGCGCCAGCGGCCGGGCGTTGAGGCTGGGGAAGCTGCCGATGATCCCGGCCCGGCATTGCGCCATGACCAGTTCCGGCCCCGAAATGATGAACAGCGGCGAGCCGATGACCGGGATCGACAGGCGGTTCTGGAAGGCGGCAGGAATCGACATGGGGTTAACGGCTCCACTGTGGTTGACCTATACGTTAGCGACGCTTTGCCGTCGTGGCCACTATTGGCTTTGGGGAGCCATTGCCGCAGCAAGGTCATAGCTCGCTTCAATGACGATCTGGCCGCTGCGGGCATCCGGGTCATGGCTGCCGCCGTGAAGCAAAGCCCAACTGCCAAGCACATCAGTCTTTATGGCCCCAAGGGCGGTGTCGACGAGGGGCGCTTCGCGTTCGTTCGCTAACTTGCCGCCGGTTTCTGATTATGGACGTCAGCAACACGGCCGAGGCGATCAAATAGGTGAATCGCTGTCCCAACCCGACGCTGGAGCCTCGCATCATTCAAATCAGGCAACTTTCAAATCAAGCAACTTCACAAGGGTGATGATTTCGTATTCCGGCGTCGCGCCTCATTCATCGTCGTAGATTGCGACTGTCACATCGCCCCCCGCCACCAGCCGCCCGCGCAGCATTGATGGCGTGTTGAACGACCAGCCTGAGCAGCCGTCGTGGCCCGCAAAGATCACGCCCCCATCGCCATTGATGGCGCGTAATTCGGTTAGGACTTGATCCGCTGCAGTTTGCGGTATTTCGCCGAGCAGCCGCACACGCGCGCTGATTTCATGCGCCGCGGCAATTCGGATGAAATCCTCGCCCGATCCGGTTGCGGAAATAGCGACACTGCGGTCATCGGCCCAGGTGCCGGCGCCGATCAATGGTGAATCGCCAATGCGGCCCCAGCGCTTGCCAGTCAGCCCTCCGGTCGATGTGGCGGCAGCGAGATGTCCGGCGGTATCACGCGCAACAGCGCCGACCGTGCCATATTTGAGCGTCTTGTCGAAAAGACTTTCACCGCGCGCCGCTGCCGCTCTCATTGCCTGCAAGGCTTGCCAGCGTGCTTCCACCCGGAACCAGCCTGGATCGGCCTGCTCCAGTCCCTGAACGATTGAAAAGGCATCGGCGCCGTCACGGGCGAGCAGCACGTGCGGGGTGTTCTCCATCACGGCACGAGCCAGGCTGACAGGATTTTTCGTGCGGGTGACACCAGCAACAGCACCGGCAGCGCCTGTTTCGCCGGCCATAATCGCGGCATCGAGTTCGATGTGTCCCTCGGCCGTGAAAACCGCGCCGCGACCGGCGTTGAAATGCGGATCATCTTCCAGGACGCGAACCGCCGCTTCGACGGCGGACACGGCATCACCACCGCTGGCTAGTACAGCGCCGCCTTTAACCAGAGCTGTGCGCAGTCCGGCACGGTATACGGTATCGATTTCCGGCGCTGTCGTGCCGCGCATCATGCGGCCGGATCCGCCATGCACCACAATTGACCAGGAGGCAGAACTGGGCACGAGGAAAAACCCTCAACATGGTAGCAGCGGGCAGATTTGAACTGCCGACCTCCGGGTTATGAATCCGGCGCTCTCACCAACTGAGCTACGCTGCCATGATGCCAGTGAGGCGCCCCTATAGTCGGGGCTACCCGACAGGGTCAACCGGCATCAATAGGAATAAACCAGTGTCACGCGGCTGGTGGTGTCAGAATTCTTTCGTCCAGGCGGTGGGTTCGATTCATTATTGTACTGGAAAGACGCTCGCGCCGATAACGCGCCACCCAGTTTTGCCGTCAGCGCCGTGATCGATTGCACCGACGTGTTGAAGCTGTCGTAGAAGGTTGTGGCGTTCTCGGTGAAGGTCAGAGCCGGCGAGATCGTCCAACTGAGATTGCCGGCACCGCGAGCGGCGAAGGCGCTGTCATTGAAGCCGCTGGTGTAGCGCGTCTGTCGCAACGCCGGGCCACCTTCAACCGCGAGCTTGATGTTTGGTGTGTTGATTACCTTGTAGCCAAGGCCGATTGATTCCGAAAAGCGGCTATTGAAACCCGAAAATCGATCTTTTTCATAGGACAGCGTTGCCAGCGCGTAAAAGTTCGGCGTTATATTGTAATTGCCTTCATAGCCGGCGAAATAACGTTCGCGTGTCGTCACGCCGTCTTGGCGCTGAAAATCAACAAAACTGCGTATAGCGTGCTTCCAGACGCGCGTTTCCTTTGCCAGATTGGCACCGATGGCAATGCCCTTGTTGTTGGTATTGCCGCTGGAAATGAAACCGCCAGCTTCGCCCGATCCGCTCCAGCCATCGAAAAAGCCCTGCGAGGTCAGCTTTTCCTCGCGTGCGTTGGCCTGCGCTGCGGCAAAGCCGGTAACTTTTGTCTCAATTTCTGCAGCTGATTGCGGATTCGTTTTTTTGGCGATGTCGGCGACAATTTTAAGCTGTGTGGGATCTCCGGCTGCGGCATCGAGCATGGCCGCAACTGCGTCCGGAATTGGAGCCGCTTGGGTAGTCGAAGCCAATGCCAGAAGTGCGCCAACAAAAAACTTCATCTTAATCATCGCGCCAGTCCGATAAGTTAATTAGCTTACGCTTCTTGCGGTCGAAAACGCCAGAATAGCAAATTATAAACATTACAATCGGGATCGGGGCTGTCACTCGCGTCGCTCTTGGGGCAAACGTCAGCTATGAGCCTTGCCGACATTAAGCCGATTCCCCTCAGTCTTGTCGACCATGATCCGGTCGCGGCGGCGGCGCGATTTGGCGATGCCTTTGCTCGCACCGGTTTCGCCGTGGTGTCTGACCATGGCATTCCTCAGGAGATGATTGATCGCGCATTGTTTGCGACTCGCGCCTTTTTCGCGATGCCCCAGGATGCAAAATCCGCCTATGTTATTCCCGGCGGTGGTGGCCAGCGTGGCATGACGGATTTCGGCGTCGAGGCTGCCAAAGGCGCGCTCCGTGCCGATCTCAAGGAGTTCTGGCATGTCGGGCGTGACCTGCCGCCAGGACATCGGTTCGCTGAAATCATGCCAGCTAACGTCTGGCCAACCGAAGTGTCGGACTTCCAACCCTCGATATCAGCGCTTTTCCGGGCGCTTGATGACACTGGCAACCGAATGCTGCGTGCCATTGCTATCCATCTTGGCCTCACGCCCGACTTTTTTGCCGGCCCGGTCGCTGATGGAAATTCCATTCTGCGGCTGCTTCACTACCCACCGGTTGCGGCAAACACCGGCGCCATACGCGCTGGGGCGCACGAGGATATCAATGTGATCACCCTGTTGCTCGGCGCCGAGGAGGCCGGGTTGCAACTGCTCGACAAAGCGGGCGCATGGCGCGACATTGTCGCGCCGCCCGGTAGCCTTGTCTGCAACATCGGTGATATGCTGCAACGTCTTAGCGGCGGACGCCTGCCATCGACGACGCACCGCGTCATTAACCCGACCCCCGATCGCGCCGGCTTCGCCCGCTATTCGACCCCATTCTTCCTGCATTTTCGACCCGACTATCTTATCGAGACAATGCCCGGCGGGCCGCAGGACTGGCCACCGATCACGTCGAATAACTATCTGCATGAACGCCTGCGTGAAATAAAACTGCTTTAGGCTGCCGTCAGTTGCGGTGAAGGGAGATTGACGATGCGTTTTCTGACTGCGGTGTTGTTGCTGGGCATAGCCGCCCCGACTTTTGCGGCCCCGGTCCTTGACACGCCGGTAAAGGATGATTTCTGGGCGGCCGGTCGCGCTGCGCTCGCCGAGCGCATGGCCGTGGTCAACCGACCGAAGCGGGCCAGAAATGTCATCCTGATGATTGGTGATGGCATGGGCATCGCCACTATCACCGCCGCACGGATTTATGATGGCCAGAACCCCGGCGATGGCAAGCCTCGCCGTTCTGGCGAGGAGAACAGCCTGAGTTTCGATCGGCTGCCGCATACGGCTCTGGTCAAGACCTACAACAGCAACGCTCAGGTGCCCGACAGTGCCGGTACGGCGAGCGCCATGAACACCGGGATCAAGACACGCATCGGCACGATCAATTTCGGCCAGGGCCAGTTTGCCGACACCTGTGCCACCCCTGAAAAACTACCGCGCACCATTGCCGAAATTGCCAAGGCGAGGGGCATGGCAGTCGGCGTTGTCACCACAACGCGTATCACGCATGCGACGCCAGCGGCAGTTTACGGTCATGTGCCGAACCGTAACTGGGAAGGCGCTGACCGTGCCTTTCCCGCCAGCGACCGCAAGACCGGCTGTGCCGATCTCGCGAGCCAACTTGTCGGCTTTGCGCCCGGTGAGGGACTTGATCTGGCACTCGGCGGCGGGCGAGCGCGGTTCCTGCCGCTTGCTGGTGGCGGCTTGCGCGATGATGGCGTTGACCTGCTAGTCAAATGGCAGGCCCGGTATCCGGGCGGCACATATGCTGGCAATGCCACGGACTTTCGGGCGCTCAAACCCGGTGCCGGCCCCGTGCTCGGCCTTTTCGCAGCAGATCACATGAGTTTCGAAACCGACCGTGACACCGCCAAGGAACCAAGCCTGACTGAAATGGCGTCATTCGCGGTTGCTGACATGCAATCGATCAGCAAGGCGCGCGGCAACAAGGGCTATTATCTGATGATAGAGGGTGGTCGCATCGACCACGCCCATCACGCCACCAACCCATATCGCGCGCTGACGGAGGCACAACAGTTCAGCCGCGCCGTAGCGGCGGTTCTGGCATCAGTAAACCTCGACGACACGCTCGTGCTGGTCACCGCCGACCATAGCCATGTAATGACCATCGCGGGCTATCCCGAGCGCGGCAACGACATCCTCGGTTTCATCAAGAATGCCGCCGCAGGTGAGGGGGGCGGCATGACCAGCAAGGAAGGCTGGGCACTTGATGATCACGGACAGCCAATGACAACGATTGGCTATGCCAATGGGCCGTTTGCGGGCCCGGGACTGTCACGCCTGCTGCCGCCGACCGACAAGAACTATTTGTCCGACAAATTGCATGGCACCGACAGTGAAACCCATGGTGGCGAGGATGTTGCCTTATTTGCCGATGGCCCAAGGTCGGATCTGGTCGGGGGCGTCATTGAACAGAATGTGATCTTTCACATCATCGCTGAAGCTTTTGGATGGCGCTGATCGATTGGGCCTGTTCAGCCTATGCTGTGACGCAGGTGAAGCCGGATGGAACTGCCGAATTGTCGACCGTGCTGGCAGCAGGACCGCTCAGCAATAACCAACGGCCAAGCTGGCAATTCCGGGGCTTCGCCTTGGTCATCGTCTCCAACGCAAAACCGACTGGCCGCTTCCTGCGTTTCCGGCATTATCTTTCGAAAGGGTGGAGAGTGCTGCCATGCGGGATGGAGCATGGGAGCGCCTGAAACCGTTTCGTTGGCACGGCTGAAATTTCAGCCTGTTAGTGAACCATTTCGAAAGTTCGGCGCGTTGTTGCGATCATAATGGGCCTTGACAAAGGTAAGACCGTCGGGTGGTGCATTGAGGCCCAGCGCAGAACGGTTCCGCGCCGCCAGCGCGGTAGAAAGATCATCCGCCGACCAACGGCCTTGCCCGACAAGCTTGAGGCATCCGGTCATCGAACGCACTTGGTGATGCAGGAATGACCGGGCGTCGGCCTCGATGATGATGTCTTCGCCGTGCCGGGTTACAGTCAGGCGGGTCACGCTTTTGACTGGCGTGGCGGACTGACAGCGGATTGAGCGAAAGGTCGTGAAGTCATGCGTGCCGACCAGCAACTGGGCAGCGGCGTGCATTGCTTCGGCATCGAGCAGCGCGGGAACCCGCCAGGCCAGGCCTGCCTGGAAGGTCAATGGTGCGCGGCGGTTGATGATATGGTAGCGATAGGATCGGGCAACGCAGTCGAACCGCGCGTGAAAGCCGGGAGCTTCCATACAATCAACAATGGCAATCGGCAGTGGCCGCAGCAGCCCGTTGATCGCCTCGATCAACCGAAACGGCGTGAACGGTTTGGCCATGTCAAAATGTCCGACCTGGCCGCTCGCATGGACGCCGGCATCAGTGCGACCGGCCCCGTGAACAGCAATTTTCTCACCAGTAATGGCGAACAAGGCTGCTTCGATGCTGCCTTGTACCGATGTCACATTGTTCTGGCGTTGCCAGCCCGCAAAGGGGCGACCATCATACTCTATCACGATGCGATAGCGGGTCATGGCGGATTGACCTGCGTGCCAGGCGGGATCGGCCAGCCGTTGAGTAAGTCCCTTGCCGCCATGGCGGGCTTGCCGGGGCGCTGGACAAGTAGCGGCTGCAGCACGCCCTTGCCCGTGCCGATCGCAAGGCCGGCACCGGTGATACCGGCGGGCAGGCTGCCGGGATCGACCCGCGCGTAAAGAATCTTTATCCTCTCGCTGCCGATTTCGCACCAGGCCCCGGGCGCGGGATTAAAGGCCCTTATGGCGCGCTCAAGCACTTCTGCACTGCTCGAAAAATCGAGCCGGGCTTCGATTTTGCTGATCTTATGCGCGAGCGTGACCCCACCAGCGGGTTGGGGCGTGGCTACCCAGGTGTCAGCCAGGGTAGCGACCATCAAGCTGGCGCCCATCCCGGCCAGTTCTTCGGTCAACATGCCCGCCGTCTTGTCGGCTATCGGCGTCGATTCTTTGCGGATCATCGGCCCTGTATCGAGGCCCGCCTCCATTTGCATGATCGTCACACCGGTTTCGCTGTCGCCGGCAAGGATAGCGCGCTGGATCGGTGCGGCGCCGCGCCAGCGGGGCAGTAATGATGCATGAATGTTGAGACAGCCAAGCCGCGGTGTGTCGAGCACCGCTTGTGGCAGCAATAGCCCATAAGCCGCTACCACCGCTACATCGGCGCCCCACGTTGCAAATTCCGATTGGGCCGCTGCATCGCGCAGCGTTAGCGGCGTACGCACCGGCAAGCCCAGTGCTTCGGCTTCGAGTTGGACTGCCGATTTCTGCAACGACTTGCCCCGCTTTGCCGGTTGCGGCGCGCGGGTGTAGACAGCGACGATGTCGTGCCCCGCCGCGGCGAGCGCGCGCAGCGCCCTCACCGCAAAGGGCGGCGTACCCATGAAGATGATCCGCATGGCTGCTGGTTAGCGGCAAAAACCGCCAAGGGGAACCTGTCGGGTGACAGCGTCTCCTTCTCTCCAGCCGGAAGGGAGACGATTGTCAGTTGGCAACAACCGAGACAGCGCGACGATTCTGAGCAAAGGCGGTTTCATCAGTCCCGCCAGCGACCGGTCGTTCCTTGCCATAGCTGATCGTTGTCATGCGGCTGGGATCGACACCTTGCGCTGCCAGGAAATTCTTGGCAGCAGACGCACGGCGGTCGCCCAGCGCGAGATTATACTCGCGCGTGCCGCGTTCATCGGAATGACCTTCGACGGTGACACGCACTTGCGGATATCGCGCCAGCCATTCGGCCTGCTTGCCGAGAATTGTGCGAGCCATCTCGTCGAGTTCATAGCTGTCGTAGCCGAACAAGACATGATCAGCTCCGGCCTGAGCAACGAAGTCGGCGGCGGAACCCGGGATAACCGTGGACCCGACCGCAGGGACGGGAGGCACGCTTTCGCTGCTGGCTGGCGGGAGGGCCGGGGCCGCTGGCGGCGCTTCACTGGTCACGGGCGATGGCGGCAGGTCTTTCTTCTTTGTAGCGCACGCAGAAATCGAAAGTGCCAGCGCGGCAATCAGAGGTAGAGTAATCGAACGCTCAAACATGCCGGAAACCTTTCAAATGGACGTTACAACCCCCGGGCGACCTTTCTAGCCGCTTGGGAGGACAGGGCAAGCCTTACGGCAAAAGCGGCGACCAAGCCGGGTCAGAACCGTCGAGCGGCGTTGGCACTTTGCGTTCATTCTGCCCCGACAGGTCGACGGACCAGAGATCGACAGGCCCGCCGCGTGCCGAACGGAAGAAAAGAATGACCCGGCCATTGGGCGACCAGGTCGGGCCTTCATCCTGATAGGCATTGGTCAACAAGCGCTCGCCGCCGCCATCGGGGCGCATAACGCCGATCGAGAAGCGGCCGCCGCCGAGTCTGGTAAAGGCGATCAGGTCGCCACGCGGGCTCCATACCGGCGTGGCGGCGCGGCCTTCACCAAAGCTGATCCGCTGCTGGCCTGTGCCGTCGGCAGCCATGATATAGAGTTGCTGCGAGCCGCCGCGATCGCTTTCGAAGACGATCCGGCTGCCATCAGGGGAATAGCTTGGCGCTGTGTCGATGCCTGGCTGGGTTGTCAGGCGGCTGAGCCGGCGGGTGGCAATGTCCATACGATAGACGTCGGTATTGCCGCCCACCGCCATCGAAAAGATCAGGTTGCTGCCATCGGGCGAAAAGCGCGGCGCGAAGCTCATGTTCGGGAACTCGCCAATCGCCTGCTGACGGCCCGAGCCCAGTGTGTAGAGCCAGACACGCGGCCGGTTGCCCTCGAACGACATATAGGTGATCGTCTGCTGGTTGGGCGCAAATCGCGGTGTCAGTACGAGGTTCTGGCCTTGCGTGAGGAAGCGGTGTCCGGCCCCATCCTGATCCATCACGGCGAGCCGCTTGATGCGGCGCGTGCGCGGCCCGGTTTCCGAAACATAGACGATGCGGCTGTCGAAATAACCGCTTTCCCCTGTCAGCCGGCTGTAAACCAGATCGGCGCATTTGTGCGCAGCGCGGCGCCAGCCGGCGGCGGTAGTGACAAAGCCCTGCCGGGTCAGTTCTTCGGCTGAGAATACGTCATAGGCATAGCAACCGACAGTGATGTTGCCGTCGGCGTTTACTGTGACATTGCCGGTGACCAATGCCTGCGCAGCGATCGTGCGCCAATTGGCAAATTGCGGCCGGGTCACATCGGCGGCGCCGACTGTCGTGGTATAGGCTTGGGGGTCGATCGGTCGGAACAGGCCCGATGATTTAAGATCATTGGCGATGACCTGAGCAATGCGACCACCGAGTTCGGCCGTCGAGCCTGCTTCGGTCGACTGTACAGCGGTTGCAGCAAAGCCGGGAACAGCAACGGGCAGGGGCTGGGCGATGCCCGAATTGATATCCACCCGAATAGGCGCTGCGAGTGCCGGGGTGGCAACGAGCATGGCAGCAATGAACAGGACACGCATGGACAGTTCCTTATCAGCAGAACAAGGATGATACATCAGGTCATGCTTTCGGGATCAAAATTGATTTCGGCTGATTTCCACAACTCATATTGCTTGATGGGCAGCTTGAGCGGCGAACAGCGCAGCAACGCCCGGCGCGCAGTCTCGGCGAAGGCGCGAGAATAATCAGCATTACCAATGGTGACGCCTGTCTGGCTGACAATGACCGGCACACCAATCAACCTGCCATCGCGGCTGAAATCGGCGCGGATCAGTACCGTCATCCGGCGAACATCGGCACCGCCAATAGGCGGGTTCCAGCAGGGAGCGACCTGGGCGCGAATTGCCTGGGCGATGGTGGCGGCAGATCGCGGATCGATGGTGGCCCCCTTGGGCGCAGCCGCTTCGATGGTCGTTGCCAGCTTCGACACGTCCAGCGGCCTGGTGCGCGACTTGGGCAGCGCCTTGTCGATCAGGTTCGACAGTTTCGACATGTCGAGCGGCTTGGCCTCGGCGAGCGGTGCTTCGGCCTTTTTGGGCACTTCCTTGGTCTTTTCCAGGGGGGGCACGCCGTCAGGTACGGTATCTGGCTCAGGTGGTGCCGTTGCGGCGGGTGCCGCCGGCGCGCTGTTTTCCTGTGGCGCGGCCTGCATCGATTGCCGCGGCGCTTCCTTGATGCGCGGCGCATTGGCGATGTCGACGAATTCGATCGGGATCATCTCGTCGGCCGGCAGCAGCGGCTGCTGGCTCCATTCCCAGCCGAGGCTGAGCGCTGCGAACAGCATGATATGCGCGATCCCGGCGCCGATCAGCGCCTGGCGTTCGGTCATGGCGCGCGCTTCTCCGGCCGGCTGTCGCTGACCAGCGCGACCTTGCGGAACCCGGCGGCGGAGACTTCGCCGACAATTTCCATGACCCGGCCATAGTCGAGCGCCCGGTCGGCGCGTACATAGACACGCGCATCGTCGCCGGCACCAGAACGTGCCTCGCGCAGCGCCGCCAGCTTGGCCGGCAGGCTGGTGGCAGGCACAGCCTGTTGATCGATGAACACCGCGCCCTTGGCGTCGATGCTGACCTGTATAGGCGTGTCATCGGACTTCAACGCCTTGGCTTTGCTGTCCGGCAGATCGACCGGCACGCCGGTAACGAGCAACGGCGCCGTCACCATGAAGATGATGAGCAGGACGAGCATGACATCGACCATCGGGGTGATGTTGATATCGGCCATCGGCTGGCGCTTGCCGCGGCGGTTGGGGGTGCCCATCGCCACTTATTTCTGCTCCATCCCGTCGAGTTGGCGAGACAGCAGGCCCTGGAACTCCTCGGCAAAGGCACCCAGCCGGGCTTCCAGCCGGCCGACATTGTGGAGGATGCGGTTATAGCCGATGACCGCAGGGATGGCGGCAAACAGCCCGATGGCGGTGGCGAAAAGTGCCTCGGCAATGCCGGGAGCGACCACGGCAAGCGTGGTGTTCTGCGACGCGGCGATGCTGGTGAAGCTGCGCATGATGCCCCAGACCGTGCCGAATAGGCCGACGAACGGTGCCACCGAGCCGATGGTGGCAAGAATGTTGAGCCGGTCACCCAGTTCGTCGATCTCGCGCTGGATGCTGACCTGGGTGACGCTAGCCAGCCGGGCGCGCACGCCTTCGCGGTCGATACGACCACGCGCCAGGCTGCGGCGCCATTCGTTCATCCCGGCGATAAACAGCTTGGCGCTGGGGTGGCTCGCCTTGGCTGCGGGATCATAAAGTGCATCAAGGCTTTCGGCTTTCCAGAACCAGTCTTCGAATTGCTTGGCTTGGGCATTGATCGCCCGCAGCCGGCGCGAGCGATCGAAAATGATCGCCCAGGACCAGACGCTGGCCGCCAGCAAGCCGAACATGACGAGCTTGACGACGATGTCGGCTTCCAGAAACAGTGCCCAGGGTGACAGGTCAGCAGCGGCTTTGGCGATAGGGTCCATGATGGTCAGGAAGCCTGTTGCATGAGGAGGGTGAAACGGTCGTGCCAGAGCTTCGACTGGCGGCGTGGACGGCCTTCCATATCGAGAAATGCGGCGGTGACCGTGGCGCTGCACAATAGTTCATCGCCGCGCATGACATCGTGAACGAGGCAGGTGGCAGCGGCGCGCACCTTGGTGACATGGCTCACGACGATAAGTTCGTCATCGAGCCGCGCCGGGCGATGCCAGGTGATGTTCATTTCGTGCACGGCATAATATCCCGTTCCTTCTGTCATCATCTCGGTATGAATGACACCTGAAAGCCGCAGCATTTCGGTGCGGGCACGCTCCATGTAGCGCAGATAATTGGCATGGTAGACGATGCCGGTCAGGTCCGTATCTTCAAAATATACCCGGATCGGCAGGTAGTGCCGGCCGGAAGCAATATGGCCGCAGGTGGGCAAAGGCTGGGGCGCTGGGAATAACATATCACTGTCTTATGTCATGGCGCGGGCAGGGGGAAGCGTCGTCCGCCGCAAGATGGCAACCGACCAGCCACAAAACAGGCATCCCGGCAGGTCGGGCGACCTGCCGGGATGCACGTTAGCCTGAAAATGGCGCCGACTTAATCAGCTGGCGGCTACTTCCTTTACAGGACGCGGCAGGCGCTTTTCAACGATACGCGCCGACTTGCCCGAACGGCCGCGAAGATAATAGAGCTTGGCGCGTCGCACGACACCGCGGCGGACGACTTCGATAGCATCGATCGACGGCGAATAGAGCGGGAAAACGCGCTCGACACCTTCTCCGAACGAAATCTTGCGGACGGTAAATGACGATCCCATGCCGCAATTGCTGCGGGCGATGCAGACGCCTTCATAATTCTGGACACGGGTGCGTTCACCTTCGACGACCTTCACCCCAACGCGCAGTGTGTCACCGGCGCGGAATTGCGGGATCGGGCGGATAGCGACCGCCTTGGCAATGTTTTCGGCTTCGATCTGCTGGATGAGATTCATCTCATTCCTCCTTTTTCTGTCGCCGCGCGCCAGAGGGCGGTTGACCCGCGGCGTCGGAATGACGCTGCCAAAGGTCCGGCCGCCGTAGCCGTGTGTCCTGTTCGGACCGCTCCAACCGCCATTTGGCGATCTTTGCGTGATCCCCCGATCGCAACACTTCGGGGATCAAACGGCCTTCCCATTCGGGGGGCCGCGTATAGTGCGGGTGTTCGAGGAGGCCACTTTCGAAGCTTTCGTCCACACCACTCAAGGCCGCGCCCATTACACCGGGAAGCAGCCGCACGCAAGCATCGAGCAGCACCGTCGCCGCGACCTCGCCGCCCGACAGGATATAGTCGCCGATGCTTACCTCTTCGATGGCGCGGCCTTCGAACAGTCGTTCGTCGAAACCTTCGAACCGACCGCATAGCAGCGTGATGCCGTGGCCGGCGGCGAGGGCGCGGACACGGGCCTGGGTGAGGGGTTCGCCGCGCGGCGTTAGGGCCAATACGGGCGTACCGTTTGCCACCCCATCGACCGCCGCCGCCACGACATCGGCGCGCAGCACCATGCCCGGCCCGCCGCCCGCCGGCGTGTCGTCGACGCTGCGGTGCTTGTCGGTCGCCCAGTCACGGATGTTGCGCGCCGAAAGCGACCAGATGCCGTCCGCCAGCGCCCGGCCAGCGAGGCTGTGGCCAAGCGTTCCGGGGAACATTTCCGGGTATAGGGTAAGGACGGTGGCGGCCCAGGTCATATTCGGCGCGCAATTACAAAGATCGAGGCTCCAATCGCGCCAACTACGTAAGTCAAAACGGCAAGGGCCAATCCCAGCAATGAATACATCATGCCCCAATCTGCTGATCCAGCTTCGTCAACGCGCAACGACGTGACCGGGGAGAGTTTGGCCAAGAACCACAAGCTGGTAAGTGCTAGCAAGGCAGGTAAGGGCGCTGCTGCGATCGCAAGCAAGATTATTGGCGACCGCGATTGTCGAATCTCAAGCAGCCTTTGGGCGATGCCTGCTGGAAATAAAATTGATACAAATAAGCCGGCTAAGATAAATGATTGCCGGGCATCTTCGGGGATAAAATGGCTCATACGAGCATCCAGTCTCCGACATGCAACCCTCGCATATCGACGAAGTTGCACGGCTTTCCGGTGACAAAGGTGACACCAGGCGCCAAGGAAAGCGCCATGATTATTAGTATATACTAAACGAGCCACGCCGTATCGACCACAATCGCTGCCCCGACTTCGGGCACTGCCGGTGGCCGGAATGGCACCATCGCAGTCTTGCTGTCGAGCAGCGTGATTTCCAGGATATCGCCGGCATTGTAATTTTCGATCGCGGTTACTGTGCCGACCGATTCGCCGTCCAGCGACACCACTGGTAGGCCGATGATGTCGGCATGATAATATTCACCTTCGGCCAGCGGCGGCAGGCTGTCGCGGGGAACCGCCAGCAAGGTGCCGCGCAGGTTTTCCGCCGCCGTTCGGTCATTGATTTCGGCAAAGCGTGCGACAGCGCCGATCTTGTCGGGCCTCAGCGATTTGAGTGTCAGTGTGCGCCCGCCGGCGTGGAACACCTTATGCGCCGCCAGACTGTCCAGCCCTTGGCCGAATAGCTTCAACCGGACTTCGCCGGTGATGCCATGGGCGCCGGCAATGGCGGCGAGGGTGACGTCGGTCATTTCGGCTTCCTCACCACAACAAGTTGCGGCCAGCATAGGTAGAGGGCCGCAACCGCCGGTATCAACAAACTGACCAGTTCGCGCAATGGAGCCGAGGCAAACCACAGCGAAGACACCCTATACACCAGTGCCAGCGCCAAGACGAAAGCAATCCGGCGGCGAACAACGGGCTCAAACAGACCAATAGCCGCCCCGGCACAGGCCAAGGCGGCAATACGGTCTGGCAGGCCTGCAATCGGGTTGGCTCCCGACAGCGCGACATGTTCAAAGGCCAGCCAGACCATGACGGCGGCAAGCGCCAGCGCTACGGCCTGGGCGGCGCTGCGGATCAGGCCGCAGTCTCGTCGGTCGTCTCGTCGGTCGCTGGTGTTTCTTCAACTGCAGGCGCTTCTTCAGCCGGGGGTGCTTCCTCAGCCGGAGCAGCAGCCGCTTCGGCTGCTGCCGCCGCGGCGGCTTCGGCTGCTTCCTTGGCGTCTATGATGGCCTGGGCGGCAGCGGCTTCGGCTTCGGCTGCCTTGTCCAGAGCGACCTGAGCGCGTTCCTTGGCCTTTTCGCCCGGTTCGCCCTTCTTCAGATTGACGCGGGTTTCGCGGGTCCGCACGCCGGCAGCGTCGAGGAAGCGGGCAACACGATCCGACGGCTGGGCGCCAACCGACAGCCAATGTGCGGCGCGCTCGCTATCGAGACGGATGCGGTCAGCCGAATCCTTGGGCAGCAGCGGATTATAGGTGCCGATTTTTTCAATGAACTTGCCATCGCGCGCATTGCGCGAATCCGTGACGACGATGCGATAGTAAGGACGCTTCTTCATGCCACCACGTGCGAGGCGAATTGCCAATGCCATTGTCTTGTTTTCCTTTGTTTAACTCTGGTTGCTGTTTATCGTTTGAACTTGTCGAAACCCGGGGGCAGGGCGCTGCCGAGAAGGCCGCCGAGCCCTCCCAGGCCGCCGCCTCCAGGCCCATTGGCACCCATCTTGGCCATCATCGATGCCATGCCCTTAATGCCGCCCATCTTACGCAACCGCTTCATCGCATTGGCCATTTCCAGTTGCATCTTGATGACCTTGTTGACTTCCTGGACTGTCGTGCCGGCGCCCTTGGCGATGCGTATCTTGCGCTTGGCTGTCAAGATTTCCGGTTTGCTACGTTCCTTCGGCGTCATCGAGCAGATAATAGCTTCCATGCGACCGAGTGCTTTTTCATCGACTGCGCCGTTGTCCATCGCCTTTTTCGCGGCGGCCATCCCGGGGATCATGCCGGCGAGCGCGCCCAGTCCGCCCATCGCCTTCATCTGGCGCAACTGGCTGCGCAGGTCTTCGAAATCAAATTGGCCCTTGGCGAGCTTGGCCGCCATTTTCTCGGCATCGGCCTGTTCGATATTGGCGGCAGCGCGTTCGACAAGACCGACGATATCGCCCATGCCCAGAATGCGCCCGGCGACCCGCTGCGGATCGAACGCCTCGAGCATATCGAGCTTTTCACCGGTACCGGCGAACTTGATCGGGCGTTCGGTGACGGCGCGCATGCTGAGTGCGGCACCGCCGCGGGCATCTCCATCCATCCGGGTCAGCACCACCCCGGTCAACGCAACTTCGGCCTTGAAGGCATTAGCGACGTTGACCGCATCCTGGCCCGTCAATGCATCGACAACGAGCAGTATTTCATCGGGACGGGTTGCAGAAGCGATTGCCGCCATTTCGGCCATCAACGCCGTATCGACGTTCAAGCGACCTGCGGTATCGAGCAGCACGACATCAAAGCCCTGCAGCTTTGCTGATTGACGGGCGCGCTCGGCAATAGCGACCGGCTGTTGGCCGGCAATTATCGGCAGGGTGGCAACACCGGTCTGCTCACCCAATACGCGCAACTGCTCCTGTGCTGCCGGCCGTGCCACATCAAGCGACGCCATCAGCACTTTTTTGCGCTGCTTTTCGGTCAGGAACTTGGCCAGCTTCGCCGTCGTCGTCGTCTTGCCCGACCCCTGGAGACCAACCATCATGATGACGGCGGGGAGGGTAACATCAATATTAAGCCCGGCGGCTTCGCTGCCCAGCAATTCCACCAGCGCGTCGTTGACAATCTTGACGACCTGCTGGCCAGGCGTGACAGAACGTGTGACTTCGCTGCCGATAGCGCGGGTGGTGATATCTTCCACGAATTGCTTGACGACTGGCAGCGCAACATCTGCCTCGAGCAGCGCGATGCGCACCTCGCGCATGGCAGCGCGCACGTCGAGCTCCGTCAGAGCGCCGCGCCCCCGGAGTTTCTCGAATACGCTGCCTAAGCGTTCTGAAAGGCTGTCGAACAAACTTTACTCCTTCCAAACGAAATTACGCCGGCGGGCGAAAACTCGCCGGCCGACGTGCATCCGTGGACGCGCACCCCCTGAAAATGGGGAAGAAATCTCATAAGTCGCACCCTTCTGGGTGTCAAGTGTGAGCCGATCACGCCGTCAGATCAAAAACATTAAAATAATTAATTTTGGCGTCGTGAGTCAACGTACAATCGCCAATTCACTGTAGATAATGAGGGTGATGGACACTCGTGCCATGAGAGGTTAAAAACCGTTAAATGGCCATGCAAATTGGAAACGATCAAGCGGCAAAAATCCAGGTAATCCCTGTATTGTCAGGATTGCTAAATCTGCTCGTCACCCCGCTTCCGTTGCATCTCCGTGGCGTGTTCGTAAGCGGTCTGGGATCGTATTTTTGGCCGATGATCTTCGGTGGCGCCGTCTGCACCGGTTTGGAACTTGGTCTGGCAATCAAGCTTGGCGGCGTGCTGCCATTGATCATGGTCGCCATCACCGCTTTCGGTTTTTTGTTGGCGATCAGTTTTGTCCACATGACGCGCAATGGCGACGTAACAGAATTGCGACGGATCGAAAGACTGGAGATCGGTTTTTCAATCGCGACGGTGTTGGTAGGAACAGGCGTAGGCGGCATCACCTTTTTGGTGTTGTCCGATCCCAACCTGGCTGGAATGCATATGATTGCCTTTGGCGTCGCCCTGGCGACACTGGGTATCGCAAATGGAGCTGGCGCCAACCGCCCGGTTATTGTCGTTATCGAGGTACTCTGCATCGCGGTGCCGGTGATTGCGGCTCTTCTCTTGTACTTCGATGGCTGGTTAGCCGTCGCTACTGCCCTTGGAATCGCTACCTATGCAGCGATCAGTTTGGTAACTTCGAGCAGCGCCTATCTGGTTCAAGTGGAATCGATCATGGCGCGCGATGAGCAACGAACCGAACGCGCCCGGCTGGAGGCCGCCATGGTACATCTGCCGCACGGCCTTGTAATTCTCGATAGAGATGGTCGGGTCGTGGTAATGAATGAACGATCTCGAGCGTTGCTCGGTTATGATGCTGCGACAGCGCTGTCGGTATCTGATTTTGCCGTAGTGATGGCTAATGCGCCGAATTTGGGATTGACATCGCTGCTTCCGCGCGAGCAATTTTTTCATCGTTTATCCACCATGAAGGCTCTTTCCCAGCCCTTCGATACTGTCATGCGTCTGGCCGATGACAGGGTCATCGATGTTCAGACTCAGTCGATACCCGATAAAGGCTGGGTCGTCGTCATGCGCGACACGACCGGAGAACGCGCGGCATTGGCCGAGCTCAACCGCGAGGCTCGGCGCTGCACGCTGTCAGGTCTGCCGAACCGTCGCGCTTTCATGGAAGAACTTGATGCTCGTTGCGCGCGTGTCGATATGATTGCCAATCCGTTCTCGTTGATTCTTGTCGATCTTGATGATTTTAAGCTGGTAAATGACAGGTATGGTCATTCGATCGGTGACCGTGTGATTGCCGATATGGCACTACGGCTCCGCACAGCCTTGCCCGGGTTGTTCGTGGCGCGCCTTGGCGGTGATGAATTCGCCGTGCTGGTCGATTCGGCCGACATTGCTGCCGCAGTATGTGTTGCCGAAGCGTTGGCCAACACGACGCTGCAGCCTTTGACCGTGGGTGATATTGTTCTCAATGTCCAGTTGGCGGCAGGTATTGCCCAGGTGCCCGAGGTCGCGGCGCTTCCGTTTGACCTGATGCGTGCTGCCGATCTGGCTTTGCTGTCTGCCAAGTGCGGGCCTGCACGATCCGTGACGGTGTTTGAACCGCGCTTGCTCATCGAAGCCGAGGAACGGTCGAGCACAGAGGTGCGAGTATCTGCAGCCATCCGTGACGGGCGGGTAGATGTTGCCTATCAACCGATCATCGATCTGCGTACCCGGCAGGTTTCGGGGATAGAAGCGCTGGTCCGATGGCGTGATGATGGAGCGGAAAAGATTAGTACCGAACGCCTGGTCAGCACTGCCCATAACAAGGGTTTACTGGTTGACCTGCGCCGCGTTGTTGTGGCGGCTGCAGTAACCGTAGCGGCGCGGCAGTCCACGCCGTTATCCTTGTGGATCAACGTATCGGCGCTGGACATGCAGAGCCGGGCACTGGTGCCTGAACTGGCCGAGGCGCTGGCGTCTGCGGGTTTGTCGCCCAAGAAGCTGGTGGTTGAAATCACCGAAACGTCGTTGATGACCGACATGTCTGCCGGATTGGAAACGATGCAGCGGCTGCGAGCAATGGGCGTTCGGGTCGCCATGGATGATTTTGGCGCTGGCTTTTCGTCGCTTGATCGCCTGCGTCGCCTGCCGCTTGATGAGTTGAAGATTTCGGGCACTCTGATGACCGGCAGCACGGACGACGCTGCCGCCGCGAGCGTCTTCAGTGCGGCGGTCATGCTCGGCCGCAACATGGGGCTGACGGTCACTGCCGAAGGGATCGAGACGGTCGATGATCTCAGTATGGCGATACGCGCCGGTATTGATTGTGTGCAGGGCTACTTCTTCTGCCATGCTGTCGCCGCTGATTCTCTGGCCGCGGCGATTGTTTCTGCCGAAAAGGTGATCTGCAATATCGTCACCCCGACCGGTGGCTTTGACCAGCGCGATGCCAGCCCCGGCTATGGCAGCCTGCACCGCCGCCAGCACATAAGTCAGTTGCGCTAGAGCGCTTGTCGACGAATTGGGAGCGGTGCCACCAAACAGCCTCCGGCCGTATAGTTGCCATCGTGCAATCAGGTTAAAAACAGTTTTACAGATCCCGGAACGTTGCCCGGCGTGGTCCCAGATAACCAAACAGAAAGGCAGCGACCTTTCGGATCTGGATTTCTTCGGCGCCTTCGGTGATGCGATAGCGGCGATGGTGACGATAGATGTGCTCGAACGGCTTGTGGCGCGAATAGCCGATGCCACCATGCACCTGCATCGCCCGGTCGGCAGCTTCGCAAACTAGCCGGTTGGCCCAGTAGTTGCACATTGAAACCTTGTCCGAAAGCTCACGCTCGATTGCTTTGTGCTCCATTTTGTCCATCTGCCACGCCGTTTTTCGGATCAGCAAGCGCAGCATTTCCACCTGTGTGGCAAGCTCGACAAGCGGCCATTGGATCGCCTGATTGTCTGACAGCGGCTTGCCAAAGGGTTTGCGTGTGCGGGCATAGCGCACCGATTCCTCTATGCAGAAATGCGCAGCGCCGAGCGATGACGCCGCCTGACGGATGCGGTTCTGGTGTACAAAGCTTTGTCCTATGCCCAGCCCGCGGTCGATCTGTCCCCAATAGCTTTCACGTGGCACCCATACATTGGTGAAGCTGACCCGCGGATGGTCGGTCGGCATGTTGAAGGTCCACAGATATTCTTCGATTTTCACGCCGGGTGCGTGGGCCGGCACGATGAAGCAGGTTATGCCGGTGGCATCGCCGTCCTTGCCCGAGGTGCGCGCGAAAACCATCGCATGGGTGGCGACATGCATGCCCGTCGACCACATTTTTTCGCCGTTGATCAGCCAGCCTTCGATACCATGACGTGTTTCGCTCACCGCAACGGTTTCCATAAAGGTCGCGTCGGAACCATGGTTGGGCTCGGTCAAGCCAAAG